>NZ_JAJCHK010000016.1:0-122067 GCF_020554465.1 Enterocloster sp. 210928-DFI.2.20 | reverse complement strand
ACCTGCTGGCTACTAAGGATAAGGGTTGCGCTCGTTGCGGGACTTAACCCAACATCTCACGACACGAGCTGACGACAACCATGCACCACCTGTCTCTCTTGCCCCGAAGGGAAGGCGCCGTTACACGCCGGTCAAGAGGATGTCAAGACTTGGTAAGGTTCTTCGCGTTGCTTCGAATTAAACCACATGCTCCACCGCTTGTGCGGGTCCCCGTCAATTCCTTTGAGTTTCATTCTTGCGAACGTACTCCCCAGGTGGAATGCTTACTGCGTTTGCGACGGCACCGAAGGGCTTTGCCCCCCAACACCTAGCATTCATCGTTTACGGCGTGGACTACCAGGGTATCTAATCCTGTTTGCTCCCCACGCTTTCGAGCCTCAACGTCAGTTATCGTCCAGTAAGCCGCCTTCGCCACTGGTGTTCCTCCTAATATCTACGCATTTCACCGCTACACTAGGAATTCCACTTACCTCTCCGACACTCTAGCAAAACAGTTTCCAAAGCAGTCCCAGGGTTGAGCCCTGGGTTTTCACTTCAGACTTGCTTCGCCGTCTACGCTCCCTTTACACCCAGTAAATCCGGATAACGCTTGCCCCCTACGTATTACCGCGGCTGCTGGCACGTAGTTAGCCGGGGCTTCTTAGTCAGGTACCGTCATTTTCTTCCCTGCTGATAGAGCTTTACATACCGAAATACTTCTTCACTCACGCGGCGTCGCTGCATCAGGCTTTCGCCCATTGTGCAATATTCCCCACTGCTGCCTCCCGTAGGAGTTTGGGCCGTGTCTCAGTCCCAATGTGGCCGGTCACCCTCTCAGGTCGGCTACTGATCGTCGCTTTGGTGGGCCGTTACCCCGCCAACTGGCTAATCAGACGCGGATCCATCTCACACCACCGGAGTTTTTCACACTGTACCATGCGGTACTGTGCGCTTATGCGGTATTAGCAGTCATTTCTAACTGTTATCCCCCAGTGTGAGGCAGGTTATCCACGCGTTACTCACCCGTCCGCCACTCAGTCAATCGAATTCCATCCGAAAACTTCCTTCAATTGCTTCGTTCGACTTGCATGTGTTAGGCACGCCGCCAGCGTTCATCCTGAGCCAGGATCAAACTCTCATGTTTAAAAGTTGATTCCAGGTTTCAGACTACTTAGCTTGGCTAGTTATCTTTAACCTTCATTACTTGGTTTTGTTCTGAATTTTCTCAAATCCAAAGGCCTAAACCAGACCTTTTGTTTTTAGAATTTTCAGGGTTTTACATACTGTCTAATCTTCAATTATCAAGGTTCTTTGTTGTCGGCTGCCTCAGCAGCAACTTTGATAGTCTATCACATTTGCAACTGTTTGTCAACAACTTTTTTTATTTCTTTTTTGTTGTCTGTCTTAGCAGCAACTTTTATATATTACCATATCTGTTACTGTTTGTCAACAACTTTTTTAACTCATTTTTTCGAGTTGTCCTACCGTTTTTCGCGGTGGACCTTTAATATATCACTACTTTATCAACTTGTCAAGGGAATTTGTTCCATTTTTTTATACAATTTTCAACTTTATTTTCGCACCACTAAATGTGCTTATTTTTTCTGTATATTTCTATATTTTGTGGTTAATAAAAAAATCGCTGCTTACAGATGTTTCCATCCCCTCCCAGCGATTTGTTTTAATTATATATATTAAAGGAACAATTATATTTTTTCTTCTATAGAATACCCCGGATAATACCGCCCAGTACAATATTAATCAGATTGTACTGATATAAAAACCGCAGCCAGGTACTTGCGTTGATCTGTTCCTCCAATGTCATTCCCAAAGGTGTGGCGGAAAAGATTCCCACCAAAAAACAGCCAATCCAAAGAAACAGAAGTCCCTGGATTAATCCCAGTACTGCACCTGCTATATGATTCAATCCATACAATATAGGCAGCCGCGCTATAAGATCCAGCCACCGCACCACCAGATGAATCAGAATATAGACCACTGCAAACAGGATGATGGAACTAACTGCATTGATGAGAATGTCGGCCAAATATGTGCTGACATATTCAGCAAACTGGTCCACTCCCAGCATATGATAAAACTCGCTGTTATTGTTTTCAAGCAGCGTTTCCTTAACGGATTGGGGAAGATTCAGGTTCTCAATGACAATGCGCTGCGCTGCCGGAAGCTCCGTGTTTTCCGCGGATGGTTCCTCCCAGCCAGCTGCATCCAGTATGGCCTCTGCCGCGCTCTGGCGTATGGACGGATTATCCTTGATAAAATCCGTCATATACGGAGTGGCAATCTTCACCAACACAATGGTAAGTATCAGCGCTCCCAGGGATACGCACTGCTTCAGCGCTCCCCTGTAATGTCCATACAGCACCATACCAATGAGAAAAACTCCTGCACCGGCAGACAGCCAATGTTCTAATATCATGTCCATATAATTTCAGTCTTTCTTTTAGTTGAATATCAGGCGTTCTATGGCGTCCGCAACTCCATCCTCATCATTTGTCAGCGTAATCTGATCTGCAGCGTTTTTAGCTATGTCCAGTCCATTTCCCATGGCAATGCCCACTCCGGCTGCTTCCAGCATGGAGAGATCATTTTCCCCATCGCCAAATGCCATGGTGGCCTCAGGGGCAATCCCAAGATAATCTGCCAGCCACATAAGCGCAATACCCTTTGTGGCTCCCAGAGCATTGATTTCCAGATTATTATACAGGGATGAACTGATGACAATGCCTTCTACAGCTGATAGCTCTTTTCGCAGCGGAACTATGTCATTCACATCAGCCAGATATACGTTGACTTTCTCCACATCCTTCTTACATTCTGTTACGTAATTCAGGATATTGGGAACAACATCCCTGGTAGAGAGCACCATCTTCTGAATCACAGGACTCAGGCCGAAGTCTTCCATATGTCCGATGAACTCAGGCTGGGAAATCCCTCTTCCGTCTATATACGGATCATACATCGCCCTGTACCTTTTAACGATGTCCATGACTTCCAATGCCTTTGCATTGGATAGTGTACACCGCTTCAGACTGGTTCCCTTAACAAGGTCCGCTACTGTTCCGCCGTTGGTGGATATGGCATAGTTGACTCCCGGCAGAGACCGTACTTCCTGCGTGATACCATCCACTGCCCTGCCTGTGGTCGGTACAATCTGTATGCCCATACGGGCGCAGCGCTCCAGTGCCCTGCGGTTGCGCTCTGACAGATTTTTCTGGCTGTCCAGCAGGGTGCCGTCAAGATCCAGTGCAATCAAACCTATGGTCATCATATAAAATGCTCCTCTTTCAATATCAGAAGACCGTCCCTGTCATACTTGGACGAGAATATTCCTGTTATCCGCTTTATGAAGGATGGATTCTCCGCTTTATCAGCAGCTTCCTCTATCAGGTCCTCAGCATTTACCTTTGTAAGGGGTACGCCGTCTTCCTCCATAATTTCAATGCGCTCATAGAGGGCCAGCATGCTCTTTC
This sequence comes from Enterocloster sp. 210928-DFI.2.20, assembly GCF_020554465.1. Classification (NCBI taxonomy): domain Bacteria; kingdom Bacillati; phylum Bacillota; class Clostridia; order Lachnospirales; family Lachnospiraceae; genus Enterocloster; species Enterocloster sp. 210928-DFI.2.20. The sequence goes on along the minus strand of NZ_JAJCHK010000016.1, from coordinate 118,597 downwards.
CTGATATGCTGCAGTCAATATCGCTGGCATATTGGCATGCATACTGGGCAAATTCATCAATATCCATCTCCTGCTGGTCATCATAATCCGGTTCTTCCGGCTGAGGCAGAACCGGCGGGGTTTCCGCCGCCTTAAGGGAGACTTCTTTATGTTCTTCCCTGGGGGCAGCCGGCTCCGGGCGGCTCTCTTCCATTTTCCTGCGCTCCGGCTTTGGTTTCTGTTCTGTTCCTGCTTTACGTTCTGCGGCCGGCTTCTGCTCTGTCTCTGGTTTTGGAAGGCTCCTGATGGCAGCTGGTTCCGCTACCGGCTGAACCTTGCCCACAGCCGGTTCTTCTGTCCGTCTCAGAGCTGTCCTGGGCGCAGCCGCCTCTTCCGTCTTCCGAAGCTGCACAGGACGTACAGGGCGGTCATCTCCTTCCGGCGCCACATAAGCAACCTCTTCCGGCCCCATCTTCCCTACATATTCAAACCGTTTGGCCAATCCTGGATATACCTTATGAATACGGGCCAGGTTACCCGCCACGTCTATAAGGACTACATTCATACCGGTCTCATCCCTGGCCATCAGCTGGTTCAGCTCCTGGAGGGTGGATTCCTCCATGGCGCCCGCCTGTTCAATAATCAGGTCCTTGCCTGTTAACTTGTCCGCAATGGCAAATACACCTTTGCTGTTAAGCTTTTCCCCTGTTATCTTGGCGGCCTGGTTCTTAGCCCCTGTTTCCTTATGAATCTTCTTAAGAAGTTCAATGGCCTGGTCCAGACCTGAACTGGAATACTCGGCTTCTATCATGAAATGATGGGATTCCTGGACAGATGACTCTCTCCCCAAATCCTTTATATCGGTCAATACACGTGTCTGGGCAGATGTTGTCTCCGGCCTGTGACGTCCGTCTGATATCCTGGACATCTCCTTTGCCAGATTTGCCTGAACCTCCGCCTCATGCATTCTCGCCCGCACGGCTTCATCTGACAGAATCCGGGGCTTATCCGGCATCCACTGGGACTGTGGCTCCTTTAGCGGTTCCTCTCCTTCATCCGAATCCTCAGACTCTATGGTAACCCGGGTGTGTGCGCCCTCATCCTCATATGGTTCCTCTGCCCCAACAGCAATCCCGTGGTGTTCCTCCGGATACCCGGCCTCGGCGCCGTCCTGCGTATCTTCCTGCACATTCTGGTCCGGATATTCATTTCCGTAACGGCCCTGCCGTGCATATACCTCCTCAGAACCATCTTCATCCGTATAGGAATCTTCCTGATATGCCTCTGCCTGATATCCGCTTTTCTGATAATCACGCTCTGAATAATCGTCCTCCGGGTATCCTGCTTCTGTATATCTGTCATTCTGATACTCATTCTGGGCATACCGGTCATTCCGATACCCGCGTTCTGTGTATCTCTCCTCCGTATATCCGTCTTCCGCATACCCGCTTTCCGGATATCCGTCCTCTGCATACCCATCATTTGGGTATCCGTCTTCCGCGTATCCGTCTTCTGCGTATCCGTCCTCCTGATACCCGCCTTCTGCGTATCCACTTTCCGAATATCCGTCCTCCGGGTACTCCGCTTCGGGCTCCGCTGCAAAAGCAGCCTCCTGGCGGGCCATGTAGGACTGGGGAGAGACTTCCGTTTTCTTCTCGGGCACGGGTTCATAATCCGCAGGCCTTTTTCCGGCGCGGTACTCCTGCTCCACTGCCTTGAGACGGGCCTCATACTTATCCCTGTTTTCCACCAGATCCATCTGGTACTTTGTCAGAGGCGCAAACTGTATCTTAAGCTCCATGGCCTTCTCCACATATTTCCCAAGGCCGAACATAAGCATAATCTTATCGCAGGTCATGATGCAGAGTTCTCCCATACCAGCCTCCGCATACAGCTCTGCCAGCTCATAGATCCATTTTTCATCCAGTTCAATGTTGCAGTACTGTTCCAGGGTATGAATCAACTGCTCCGCGGGCGCTCCCTTAGCTCCCAGAATCAGGTAGCGCAGGATATACTGTCTGGGATCATCCGGCGCCAGATCACAAAACTCCCTGTAGTAATCCTCTGCCTCCTGGAAACTGCCCTCCTTGATAGCCAGCTCCGCCAGCTTGAACAGCAGGCGCTTTCCTATGGGCGCCCGCTCAAATGCCAGCAGCAGAATATCCTTGGCCTCCTGGTACTCTTCGTTCTTCTCATAGATGGTTGCCACCATGGACAGAATGTTTACATTCCTCACTCTGCGCCAGTCTATGGTATCGGCTATCTTCATGGCCGTTTCATAGTCCCCGCGGCTTACCATCTTCTTAATCTGCTCAACTTTTATGTTAAACTCGTATTTATCCATCTTTTGCATCTCCCTATCGCTAGTTCCCGGTATGGAAATCTGCTGTCTAAAGTTCCGTCCTGCCTTCCAATGCCCGAAGAAGTGTTACTTCGTCTATGTATTCCAAATCTCCGCCAACGGGTACTCCGCTGGCAATTCTGGTCACTTTAATCCCTGTAGGCTTTATCAGCTTGCTTATGTACATAGCTGTGGTCTCGCCTTCCAGGCTGGAATTGGTCGCAATGATGACTTCCTCTACATCCGACTGGAGCCTCTGCATCAATTCCTTCAGCTTTATATCCCCCGGGCCAATCCCCAGCATAGGAGAAATGGCGCCATGCAGCACATGATAAACCCCATCGTATTTGCCAGTTTTCTCATAAGCAGCCAAATCCCTGGTATTCTCCACCACCATAATGGTCTTATGATTCCGCCTGTCACTGCTGCAGATAGGGCACAATTCCTTGTCCGTCAAGGTGAAGCATTCCTTACAATAGCGCACGTTATTCCTGGCGCCTGTCATGGCTCCCGCCAGCTCCTCCACCTGCTCCTTCGGCATGTTGATAATGTGAAATGCCAGGCGCTGGGCCGACTTGGCCCCAACTCCGGGGAGCTTGGACAGTTCCTCTATTAACTTGGTAATCTGACTGCTGTAATAATCCATTAGAAGGGAAAACCTCCGCCCAGTGCTCCGCCTAAGCCGCCTGTCAGCTTGGACATGGCCTCGCTGCTCTCAGCCTCCATCTGGCGGAATGCCTCATTGGTGGCTGCCACAATCAGGTCCTCTAACATCTCGATATCATCCGGGTCCACCACGTCGGGAGACAGCTTAACAGATACCACTTCTTTTTTGCCGGACACGGTCACACTGACCGCACCGCCGCCGGAAGCAGCCGTGTATTCTTTATTTTCAAGCTCCTTGGTGGTCTCCTCCATCTGGCGCTGCATACGCTGCGCCTGCTTCATAAGATTATTCATGTTGCCAGGCATTCCGCCTGGAAATCCGCCACGTTTTGCCATGGTGTATTATCCTCCTATTATTTCCGCTTATTCATCTTTATATTATTCATCTTCATATGTAATATCCATATGAATCTTTTCTTCCAATTCTTCCTGGGTCACATAAATCGTATTAAGGCGCTCCCCACGGCCGGCCAACCTTGTCTTAAAGTAAATGGACCTGCCGAAATTAGCTTCCACATAGCGCTCCAGTTCCCCTATCACAGTGGGCCGCTTACCCATATCGTAGTTCATGGGATCCATAAACACGATGGTCAGGCAGCCTTCTCCCCCAGGCTCCACCACAGTGTCCCGCAGATACGACCTGGCGCCGCCTCCCATGCTGCGGACTATCTTGGCCCATTCGTTTCTCACCAGCTTCAGGTCTTCCAGCTGGGCCTGGGGAAGAGCCACCTTTTCGGGTGCAGCCCCGGGATCTGCCTGAAGTCCCGGAGCATACGGCGCAGCTGCCTGGGGTACTGTTCCCCCATCCGCCCCCGGTCCGGCTCCGGTCCGGGGCGCCTGTCCGGCAGGCGCGCTGCCTGCCTCCTGATAAACAGCTGCCATGGGGATGGCCATGCGCCCTGCCTCCAAATCCTCCATCTGGGCTTCCAGATCTCCCAACCGCTGCAGGATGGCATCCAGGTTTGGCTCCATGGAAGGACGCGTCAGCTTGATAAGCGCCACTTCCACCAGCACCCGCTTCTGGCTGGCATAGCGCAGCTGGTTGGACAATTCGGAAAAGATACGGATATACCGCATCAGCGTGGTTCCGTCTGTCTTGCCCGCATCGCTTCTCAGCTGCTTTAAATTCTCCTCCGACATATCCACCAGACCCTCTGCGTCGTCCGCGCTCTGGATTAAAAGAAGGTTTCTCATATACCATATAAAATCGGTGACAAACTGGCCCAGTTCACGGCCCTGAATCACAATCTCCTCCAGGCTGCATATGCAGTCTTTTGTCCTTCCCTCCACAATAGCGCCGAACATCTGGCTGAACACACCGGAATCCACTGCCCCCAACACCTCCAGGGCATTGTCATAGGTCAGCACCTTCCCGTAATGAAAAGCCACACACTGGTCCAAAAGGCTTAAGGCATCCCTGAGGGAACCGTCGGCCGCCTTTGCCACATAGAGAAGCGCCTTGTCCTCCACCTGTATCTGCTCTGCCTGAGTCAGCTCCCTCAGGCGGTTTGCTATGGTCTCTAAGGATATGCGTTTAAAATCATAGCGCTGGCAGCGGGACAGAATCGTAATGGGAATCTTATGCACTTCGGTGGTGGCCAGTATGAAAATCACATAGGAGGGAGGTTCCTCCAGTGTTTTTAACAGAGCGTTAAAGGCGCCTATGGAAAGCATATGGACCTCGTCAATAATATAGACCCTGTAGCGTCCCTCTGTGGGAGGATACTGCACCTGTTCCCTTATATCACGTATGTTCTCCACACCGTTGTTGGACGCGGCATCTATTTCCACCACGTTCATGGAGGAACCCGACTGAATGGACCTGCAGGTGGGACACTCATTGCAGGGACTCCCGTCCACCGGATGTTCGCAGTTCACTGCCCTGGCAAATATCTTGGCTATACTGGTCTTACCTGTTCCCCTGGTACCGCAGAACAGGTAAGCATGGCCGATTCGCTCCGACGTTATTTGGTTTTTCAGTGTCTGCACAATCGGGTCCTGGCCTTTTACATCCTCAAAGGAAACCGGACGCCATTTGCGGTATAACGCCGTATATGACATATTAGGCAACTCCTGTTATTCTATCTTGTTTATATAAATTTATTTCTAAAATAACCTTTATTTTGATTATCATGCTGTTATTCATCGCCAAAGCTGATGCCCACCATCTTGGCTTCCTTAATCATGGAACACTCCGGGTCCACCGTCTTAAGTCTTCCTGCAACCTCGGAGAGAGGCACCTGGGTGATGTCGTTGTTTTTCACCGCCACCATGTAGCCATACTGCTCCTGGGCAATCAGCCTGGCTGCCGCAGCGCCCAGCCTGGTGGCCAGCACGCGGTCATAGGAGCATGGCTCACCGCCTCGCTGCATATGGCCGGGAACCGTAACCCTAACCTCGCTGCCGATGACTTCCTGTATCTTGGCCCCGATTTCATAGGCCACAGACGGATATACCACTCCGCTTTTCTTCTTTTCCTTCAGTTCCTTCTTGCTCATCTTGGCATCTTCCCTGGAAATGGCGCCTTCGGCCACTGCCAGGATGGAGAAGCGCTTGCCTGCCTTGGACCGCTTGGTCAGGGCATCGCACACAATATTGATATCATATGGTATCTCTGGAAGAAGTATAATGTCCGCCCCGCCTGCAAGACCTGCATACAGGGTCAGCCAGCCCACCTTATGTCCCATGACCTCCACGATGAACACCCGCCCGTGGGACGCAGCCGTGGTATGGATACAGTCAATGGCATTGGTGGCAACATCCACCGCGCTCTGGAACCCAAATGTCATATCCGTTCCCCACAGGTCATTGTCAATGGTCTTGGGAAGGGATACCACGTTAAGTCCTTCTTCGCTTAGCATGTTGGCTGTTTTCTGGCTGCCGTTCCCGCCCAGCACGACAAGGCAGCTGAGCTTCAGCTTTTTGTAGGTGTGCTTCATGGCCTCCACCTTATCCAGTCCATTCTCATCAGGAGTGCGCATGAGCTTGAAAGGCTGGCGAGAAGTTCCGAGAATGGTACCGCCCTGGGTGAGAATCCCTGAGAAATCTGATGATTTCATGATCTGATAGTCTGCATACATAAGTCCTTTATATCCGTCTTCAAATCCAATTATTTCCACGTCATCAAACATGTTATATAAGGACTTTGCCACACCTCTCATAGTGGCATTCAGTGCCTGGCAGTCTCCGCCGCTGGTCAGCATCCCAATCCTTCTCATATTGCACTTCCTCCTTATAGAGTTTCTTCACTTTCTGTTATGTTTCCTGGGAATGGTTCTATTATACCCATTTTGTAATTATAACGCAAAGGTGTTATCGGGGCAAGTATAAATTCGGCCAACCGGGCAGCCTCATGCAGGCCAACCGGCCAGCCGCAGAATCCGGGCAGCTGGCCGGCTCCGGGGAAACGCGCCGTGCAGAAATACAAATGGGACATAAATCCGGTGATACAGTGACGTATCCTCAGATTTATATCCCATTTTTAAATTCCACGCACCTTGCTTTGTGCTGCTGCCACGAACGTTACTCATGCAGTTAACTCAATCCAGGCTGCCTCACGGCACACGGGAGATTCCGCTTAGTGCTGCTGCATTCCTGCCCTGACACGGTTCACGGATTCCCGTTGCGTAAGACCCAGACGTCAACGCCACTTACACAAGGCAGCTTCGCAGCAAACAGCCCGAGGCAAGGTATCACCCCTGCTGGAGCGGATTGCAGGTACAGGGCACCGCTATCTCCCCGGCTGCGTGGAAACTTTATGACATATTAGGCCGTACATACGCAGATGTATCAGCAAATGCCTGCATGGATATCTGCTGAAAACTGCCTGTTAAGTATAACCTGCCCGGAGGTTTTTGTCAAGGCTGTGCCTCCACCAAAAATAACCGGGACAGATAATCTCCCTGGGGCACCGGACTGGTCCGTACGCCGCTGGCCCCATCCGAAAGAATCAGCCCTGCACTCATTAGTTCATCCCCGTACGAGGTATAGTCCATTCCGCTGACCCGGTACATGGTACCCGGATTCAGTCCCTTTAGCACCAGCCGCTTAAAACCGGTATTCACAGGCTGCAGGAACCGGAAATAAGCTGCAATGGCCCTGTTTTCGTCTTCCGATACCACAATCCAGGCAGCCTCATTTCCCTCAAAGGGACTTATAAGCCGGTAGAACCTTCCCTGCTGAATCAGTTTCCTGTGTTCCTTCATGAACCGTATCTGTTCCTTTACCTGGTACTGCTCCTCCTCTGTAAGCAGGTTCAGATCCAGTTCATACCCAAAGGTACCAAAAAAGGCCGCCGCTGCCCTGGAAGCCAGGGGAACATTCCTCTGGGTCTGGTGGTTGGGTATGGCGGAAACATGGCTTCCCATGGAGCTGACCGGATATACCAGGCTGGTTCCGTACTGGATTTTCACGCGCTCCACCCCGTCTGTGTCATCGGAAACCCAGCCCTGGGGAGCGTAATACAGGATGCCCGGGTCAAACCTGGCGCCGCCGCTGGCGCAGGATTCAAACAGAACATGGGGGAAATCCCTGGTGAGCCGCTCATACAGTTTATAGACTCCCAGTATCTGCCTGTGGTACACGGTTCCCTGGTACCGCGCATCCCGGCCCGCTGAAAACAGGTCGGAAATACTACGGTTCATATCCCACTTCACATAAGACACACCGCCGTCCCCCAGTATCTCCTCCATTCTGTCCCCTATGTATTCCACCACCTGGTCCTTTGAAAAATCCAGCACATACTGGTGTCTCCCCGTACACACCGGCCGGTCCGTACTCCCTAACATCCAATCCGGGTGGGCGCGGTAAAGACAGCTGTCCCTGCTGACCATCTCAGGCTCGAACCACAGGCCGAATTTCATTCCCATGTCCCTGATTTTACCTGCCAGCCCTGTTATCCCATCGGGCAGCTTATGCAGGTTGGGATACCAGTCCCCCAGGGAAGTGGTGTCATCGTCCCGCTTTCCAAACCACCCGTCATCCAGCACGAACAGCTCTATGCCCAGCTCCCTTGCCTTGTCTGCAATGGAGAGAATCTTTTCCTCGTCAAAATCCATGTATGTGGCTTCCCAGTTATTAATCAGGATGGGCCTTTCCCTGTCCCTCCAATACCCCCTGGCAAGCCTGGTCCTGTAGAGCTGGTGGAACGCCTGACTCATGCCGTTTAAGCCGTCCCCTGAATATACCATCACTGCCTCGGGCGTCTGGAATTCCTCCCCCGGACAAAGGGGCCAGTCAAATCCCTCCGGATGGATTCCCATGGTCACCCGGACCGTATCCATGGTATCCACCTCTGCCTGGGCCAGGAAATTACCGCTGTATACAAGGCTGATGCCTATTACCTCACCGCTGTCCTCCCCGGCATCAGGCCGTTTCAGGCAGATGAACGGATTGAACTGGTGGCTGCTGTGTCCCCTCATGCTGTGTATGCTCTGAACTCCCCGGTGAAGTCCATGGCAGTCCACATAGCGTTCCCTGCACCAGGCCCCGGTCAAATCAACCATCTGGTAACGCGGATCCGGCAGGTCCAGACTCAGGCTCATGGCCCGCTCCAGGCAGACCGGCTCCGGACCGCGGCAGATAAACCGGGCGCTGCGGGTAAGCACAGGCATGTTTTCATAGATTGTATAGAGAAGCACCAGTTCCATACCTGCCACAGGATCCTCCAGATATAGCTCCAGTGTCTGTGCCTCCTCATCCTGCTCCACATAAACGGCAGGCAGGCCCGGCAATTCCGGTTTTCCCCCTTGGATGGTGTGGCTTTTGTATACAAAACAGCTGACCCTGCTTCCATTTTCCCTTCTGATTCCATAAGCCGGATACCGCATATCCCCGGTTCCAAAGGCCGGATATTCCTGTCTGATATGCTCCAGTGAAAATGTGGTGTCATCCTCATAGACACAGGGCGCCATATCCCTGTGCGCAAACTCCAGCAGATGGCCGAAGCTCTCCCTGTGCCGCAGCCGTTTCCCATAGTAGAGCTGCCCCATCTGACCGTTGGGAAGGCATGTCATGATATAACTGATTTTATCGTTGTACAGATGGAACTGCCTTGATTTTTCTTCGTATATAATGCCCATATAGAATCCTCCAGCAATTATTGCGTAAGCACAATGGCTTCATAGGGTCTGAGGCAGATATCCTCCTCTTCATGCAGGGCCGGGCCGTTTCCCCGGAACGTGCCGTTCTGGTCCGGGTAATTGCCGATAAGTACGTTATCTGTTCCCAGGTCCCGGCAGGAAAGACCGCAACTCTGTGTCTGGTCCGTAAAATTGCACAGTACCGTCAGGCGCTCATCCCCCAGTGTTCTTTCATATGCATAAACGGACCCGCTTTCCTCCAGCAGCAGCCGGTAAGTCCCATACACCAGGATGTCCATGGTATGCCTTAACTTTATCAGCTGCTTATAGAAGGACAGGACGGAATCACCGCGTCCGGCCTGCTCCCTTGCATTGAGCCAGGTATAATTGGGATTTACCCCAAGCCAGGGCGTCCCCTCTGTGAATCCTGCCTGGGCCGTATCATCCCACTGCATGGGCGTCCTTGCATTGTCCCGTCCCATATGGTTGATGTAGCGTATCATCTCCTCATGGGAAATGCGCCCGCTGCCCACCATTTCACGGTATACATTATGAATTTCTATATCCTGGAAGTCCTCTATGCTGCTGCCCTGAAAATTGGTCATTCCCAATTCCTGTCCCTGGTAAATATAGGGCGTCCCCTTCATCATATAGAGACAGACTGCCAGCATTTTGGCGGACAGTTCCCAGAACACGGGGCTGTCATTGCCAAAGCGGGACACCGCCCTGGGATAATCGTGATTCTCCCAAAACAGGCTGTTCCAGGCCTTTCCCTCCAGTTCTGTCTGCCACCTGTTCAGCACTTCCTTCAGCTCTCTCAGACAGACCGGGTTGTCATTCCATTTTCCAAATGGCCCGGGATTCAGTTCCACATGTTCAAAATGGAACATCATGTTCAGCTCATGGGACTCATATCCCGCATACTGCACTGCCTCCCTGGTTCCCACACCTACGCCCTCTCCCACGCTCATCCAGTCAAACCGGGACAGGACCTCCCGGTTCATCTCCTGTAAGAATTCATGTATTCTGGGGCCATTGGCATAATAGGGCAGACCGTCGCCATAGGGATTTCCCTCTTTCAACACCCCGTCTGGAAAGCGCTGGTCCTTGGACAGCATGGATATCACATCCATTCTGAAACCGTCAATCCCCTTGTCTCCCCACCAGGCCATCATATCATATATTTCCTGCCGTACCCGGGGATTTTCCCAGTTCAGGTCAGGCTGCTTCCTGGAATAAATATGAAGGTAATACATGCCGGTCCCTTCATCGTATTCCCAGGCCGGCCCGCGGAAGCGGGATGCCCAGTTATTGGGCGGGCCTCCGCTGACAGGAGCCTTCCATATATAGTAATCCCTGTAGGGATTATCAGGAGAACGGCGGCTCTTTACAAACCAGGCGTGTTCATCCGATGTATGGTTCACAACCAGGTCCATTACCAGCTTCATCCCTTTTTCATGTATCTCTGCCAGAAGCCTGTCGAAGTCCTCCATGGTGCCGAACACATCCATGACAGCCCTATAATCGCTGATATCATAACCATTGTCATCCCCCGGCGACTGATACACCGGGGAGAGCCATATTACATCAATTCCCAGCTCCTTAAGGTAATCCAGGCGGCTCCTGATACCGTTCAGGTCGCCGATGCCGTCACCGTTGCTGTCCTGGAAGCTTCTGGGGTAAATCTGATACACCACGCATTCTTTCCACCATGCCCTCTGTTCTTCCATGTGAATCCTCCCTTACATTCCGATTCCTGATTATCCGGGACCTTACGCACGGACGGGACAGATGCGGTATGTCTTAATCTCATAGGGTTTTATGAAATCCTTAAACCTGTATCCATCTGTCTCAATGGGCCTCAGTGGCCTTTCCAGCAAATCACATTCCTCCACCCGGGAAATTTCAAATCCAAGTTTTACCGTCATGGGCGTCCTTGTATTGCGGTTTTCATAGATACGCAGGATATATCCATTCCCATTCTCCGCCTTTTTCATCATTTCCACAAAACAGTCCGGCTGGTCCACGGACACCATGCTCCAGAACCCTCCTGCTCCTTTGGCGGGCACCAGGGCGGATACCAGGGGCGAATTCAGGTCATAGGCCATTTCCACGGTTCTGGCTTCCTGCCACCTTCCCTTGTGGGGATAAATGGAATAGGTAAATTCATGGATGCCTATATCCGCGTTCTCATTGGGATAGGTCCCTGATTTAATCAGGGTCAGCCCCATTTCCCCGTCCTTGATGCTGTGTCCGTATTTACAGTCGTTAAGCAGGCTGAGTCCCAGGCCGTTTTCCGACAGATCCGCCCATTTATGGGCACATACCTCAAATTTGGCCGTATCCCAGCTGTGGTTGCTGGTGGTCTCCCGCTCCACATTGCCGAACTGTATCTCATAGGCAGCCTTGGTGGCGTTAATCCGGGCCGGGAAATAAACCCTCAGCAGAACATGATGATCTCTCCAGTCTGCCCGGGTCACAAAGTCGATTCTGGGCAGATTGGGGTAGAACACGATATCCTGCTCCACAAGGGAGCCCGCAAACCGGTGAGAGATGGACACCACCGTCCGCACCGGCCCCCACTCCTTTAAAACCGGCGCTGTCACATGGTCTGCATTGTATGGCTTTCTCTGATAAAACATATCCACATCCCAATTGTCCCAGTTCATGGGGCGGTCCTCAAAGGTCAGGAGCTGGTTTCCCACACGCCCCTCTTTTAACAGCTGGCAGCCTGTCCCCTTTTCAACCAGGGAAACAAGCTCCATCTTATCATTAAACGCAGCCCTGTACCAGTCATTTTCAAAGAAGCCGGGCCATGGGCGCGGGCATTCTGCGTCAAATCCGGATGGTTCCGGGTCAGGCCCGGGGTGTTCTGCGGCGAGCACAGGATGTTCTTTGGCAGACCCGGACGTTCCCTGGTTCACACTATCCTCTGCCCCCACAAGGCTATACACAGCATAACCGCAGGAAGGAATCCCCTTTGCGTGGAATATAAGCGTATCCTCCCCCACATACTGGACCGGAGCCCTGTATCCCAGGCAGTCGCAGGCATATGCCGCCTCCCCCCGGGCCACACCAGACACTGTTACCGTGTCCTCCCGCTCATATCCCTGTGTATTGAAAACAATAATCTTATGTTCTTCCGGTTTTTGTTCTTCCGGCTCCTCCCGGCTGGTATCCTTATCCTGACCGCAGATCCTGCTTCCCATGCCTTCTGCCAGATGAAGGGCTGTCTCTGCGCCGGATTTAAGTATTTCCTCATATTCCCGGTCCGTCTGTTCATAGACAGGCCCGATGGCGCTTCCGGGAATAATGTCATGGAACTGGTTTAACAGGATGATATCCCACCCCCTTTTTATGACGCCGGCAGGATATTCCAAACCCTTAAGCTCCGCCATGACTCCCAGAGTCTCCAGCTGTTCGTACATCTGCTCGCTTTTCCGGTTATAGCGTTTGTTTTTTCCCATAGAGGTCAGCGTACCCCTGTGGTACTCAAAGTAAAGCTCCCCATCCCATACCGGCATGTCCGGTCTGGACCCAATGTCGTGATGAATCCGGTCAAAAAAGGTCCGTTCATTTTCCTGGACCAGTCTGGGAATGCCCGGAAGCCCGTACTGCAGACGCTTTGCCTCCTCTAACATTTCCTTTGTGGGTCCGCCTCCCCCATCGCCAAATCCAAAGAGCATTAACGTGTCCTCTGTCAGATCCCTGTTCTGGAACCGCTTGAAGGTTCCCAGCGTCATATTGGGATTGACAATGCCCGTGTATGTGGTGGTGTTCCTGGTGTCGGTAAATGACACATTTAACCCCAGAGTCTTATCAAAGTCGCAGGCAGTAGGCATGAATACAAACACCCTGCTGCCGTCGATTCCCTTCCACATGAAGGTATCGTTGGGCAGCTGGTTAAACTGGTTCCAGGCAATCTTAGTTGTCAGGAAATAGGGAATTCCGCACTTTTTCAGTATCTGCGGTATGGCGGCGGAATAGCCAAATACATCCGGCAGCCACAGACACCTGCTGGAAATGCCGAATTCCTCCTGGAAAAACTGCTCTCCCTTTATGATTTGACGCACCAGTGATTCCCCTGCGGGCAGGTTGCAGTCCGACTCCAGCCACATGGCGCCGTCTGTCTCCCATCGCCCTTCCCTGACCCGCTCCCGGATGCGCTCATAAAGTTCTGGTTCCTGTTCCTTTACAAACTGGTACAGAATGGGCTGGCTGGACATGAATTTGTAATCCGGGTACCGGTCCATCAGCTCCAGTACCGTGGAAAAGCTCCGCACAGCCTTCTCCCTGGTTTGTTCCACGGTCCACAGCCACGCAATGTCAATGTGGGTATGGCCGATTGCGCTTACCACAGGCGAGGCTGCATTCACCTTCTGGTAAAATTCCTTTTCCACGATTCTCTCCATCTCCTCTATGGATTGGTAGAACCGGGATGAATACGGCTCCCTCAAATCCAGGGCATCGGCAGCCGGCCCCAGCTTTACCAGAATCCGCCTGTAATTTTCCTCATCCGGTTTTTTAAGAAGCCTGGCTGCCTGTACCGGCACCAGAAAATCATAGTAAGCTTTTTCCACCGCGTCATCCACCCGGACCAGCTCCGTGCGGATTATCAGGTCTCCCGGCACGCTGCCGCTGTAGGCCAGAATGGCAATATCATACCGCTCTCCTGCTTTGGCCCCGGAACTTATTAAAATTTCCCTGTGGTTTACATCTACTCCCTGGACAATGTTTCCGTTCAGATAAAACAGCATCTGGGGATTGGTGGCATCCCACTGTCCTTCCCTTCCCGTGGTGATCAGGAATTCCACATGGGCCCCGTCCAGATGTGGCGGTATCTCAACCGTTGTCCTGTACCACCTGTGGCTGTCCAGACACGCCCATGGTTCTTCTATGAAACAGTCCTCCCAATCCAGGGTGCTGCACCAGGGACTGCCTTTTTCCTTTCCTTCCATCCGCTTATAACAGCTGACCGGAATCCTCACCGGCCTGCGAAGCCGGTCCAGATCCTCCGCCAGACGCTCCATCCGCTCCAGTTCAAATAATATGCTCATCTTCTTCCTCCTTATCCCGGACCAAATCATCTGTGTCCTTATGTTACCACGGAAAAAGCCGGGGCCGGCGGACAAATTTGATATCTGTCCGCCGGCCCCGGCCGGTTCCTATGCAGGACAGCACGCTTAACCTTTAACCGAACCCGCCGTAAGCCCTTCTATCATATATTTCTGGGCAAAGGCAAATAGACACATGGTAGGTACCAGGGACATGATGGTTCCTGCTGCCATCTCGCCCCATTTGATATCATATTTAAGAATCAGGCCGTTAAGTCCCACCGGTATGGTCTTGAACTTATCCACATCTATAAACATGACAGCCATAAAAAGTTCATTCCAAGAGTTGATAAACGCAAAAATAAATGTTGCCGCTATACCGGGCATAATAACCGGCACCACCACCTTAAACAATGCCTTAAAATAGCCGCATCCGTCTATCCAGGCAGCCTCCTCCAGGGATTTTGGCACGCTGTCAAAAAAGCCGCACAATGTCACCACGGAGAAGGGAATCATCATATTCGTGTAGAGCATGGCCAGGCTGCGCAGGTCGTTGAGCATCTTCGCCTTTGCCAGAAGCTGGTATAAGGGCGCCAGCATGATAAACATGGGAATCATCTGGGTGACCAGGAAAAACAGCAGAAGTACGTTCTTAAACCGGAAATGGAACCTGCTTATGACATAACTGGCCAGTATGGCAATAAACACCGCACAGGTGGCTGCCACTGCCGAGGAGAAAAAGGAGTTAAGCATATACCGGCCGAAATTCCCCTTCCACAGCATGGCCACATAGTTGACCGCGGACGCAGGATTGGGCAGATACCGTACCGGAAACGCATAGATTTCCCCCTGGGACCCTTTTAAGGATGTGAGAAGCATCCACACAAAGGGAAACATGGTCAGCACAAGGAAACATGCCAGTACCAAATATTTTAACAGGCTTTTAAGCCTTCTCTTAGTTTTCATTGTCATGATATCATGCCTCCTCGTCCGTATACTTGGTGGCAACCAGATAAATGGCTGCAAATACAATGAGGAACAGGATACACAGCACGCCCACCGCTGACGCCAGGCCGTAATCCAGACTCTGGACCAGCTGCATCATGTAGGACGTAATGATGTTGGAGGACCCCGCAGGCCCGCCCTGGGTCATGGAGTAAATCAAATCCGGGAAATTGAAGATCCAGATAACCCGCAGCAGAACCGTCAAAAGCAGCACGGAACGAATACAGGGCACCGTGATGTTGGTAAACTTCTGGTACGGGCTGGCGCCGTCCACATCCGCTGCTTCATACAGGTCTTCCGACACGCCTCTTAAGGCTGCCGTAATCATAATAGTAAAAAATGGAATTCCGTACCATATATTGGCTATGATACAGGAGTAAAGGGCCGTGTTCTTGCTGGCCAGCCATCCCACCGGCTGGCTGATTAAATGTATCCTCATGAGCAGGTCATTGATAACCCCTGAGGTTCCGTTGAACATCCAGCGCCACATGATGCCGATAATAAATCCCGAAACAGCCCATGGAAAGAAAATCAGCCCCTGATAAAGGCTGGAACCCTTAAATTTCTTCTTCAGAAGCAATGCCATGGCAAATCCCACCGTAAACTGGACAAACAGGGAGATTCCCACCCATTTAACCGTGTTGAGCATGGTGGAATAGAAGGTATTGCTGGTGTTGTGGGCAAACAGCTTACTGAAATTTTCCAGACCCACCCACTTGATATTCTTGACATTCATCAGATTGTAGCTCTGGAATGCCATCAGGGACCCCTTTATCATCGGATAGTAGGTAAATATCATGGGAAACAGTATGGCAGGAAGAACCATGATAAAGATAAACCGGGCTCTCCTCATTTTTAATTTCGACGTTTGTTTCATGCCATCCCCTCCTTGCCGGCTGCGTGTGCCGGCTTCCCCGGCACGGCGCGCACAGCTCTGTATCCGGAGGGTGCCGGGAGCAGGTCCCCCGCTCCCGGCACCCTCCGGTTCTTACTGCTTGTGTTTCATTCGTTCTCTGGTCAATCCGGCCTTACCACTTCTGGCCCTCATCCTTGTAAGCCTGGGTCCAGAACTCATCTAACCACTGCAACAGCTCATCATCCGTGATTTCATCCGTCAGGTATTTCTGGTACATGGTATCAACCTCTGTCTTGTAGGTTGCAAATGCCTCGTACATCTGCGGATATGCAGCATGACGGTATACATCCGGCTCCTTTGCCATATCCATATACATTGCAAAACGTCCCTCGGAGAAATAAGGATCCTTTTCAGCAGCGTTGTTGTGAATCGGGATTGTGGAGTAGTTCTTGGCAAAGTATGTGTTATTCTCGGAATTAGATAAGTACAGCAGGAAATCCGCGGTCTCATCCGGATGTTCTGTAAAGGATGTCATACCCCAGCCTGCGAAGCCGTTGGGGAATACTGCCTGGCCGGACGGTCCCTTGGGGAATGGAACCAGCGCCCACTGGTCATCCTGCATGTCTGCGGAACAGGTAGCGATTACTTCCGGATCCTGAATCAGCATGGCTGTGGTACCGCCCACAAAGCCCTGAACCATCTCTGAGAATCCCCACGCAATGGAGTCCGTGGGACAGGTGTTCTTAAACAGGTCTTTGTAGAAATGCAGCGCCTCCTTTACCTCGGGCAGTGTAAAGATAGTAGCTCCGTCCCCATCCTTTAAGAAGTAAGCCGCATTGGGATCTGCCACCTTATCCGTACCAATCCAGCTCCAGTAAATGGTATCCGCATACTGATAGCCGCTGGGGCCGCCGCGGAAGGAGTAGCCGAATCTGCTGTTAGCCGGGTCTGTGATGGCAAGGCCTGCATCATAGATGTCCTGCCATGTCTCCGGCTGGTCAAGCCCTTTCTCCTCAAACCAGTCTGCGCGGTAGAACAGTCCTCTCTGATAGAATCCGTAAGGAATCAGGTAAGCGCCTCCCTTGAGATAATGAATTACCTCGTCAGCCGATTCAGTCAGGGTGCCCTTCTCATCCCACGCGTCAATGTACTTCTGAAGATCGGCAATCCATTCATTGGTGGCATACTGGGTCACAGTGGAATCACGCACCTCCACGATGTCTGCGCCGCTGCCGTTCATAAGCATCTGGGTAATCTTGGCATCTGCATTCTCCAGCGGCGGGGAAATAATGTCAATGGTAATATTTGAGTGCTCAGCCTGATACTTGTCCGCAATCTCCCTCAGAACAGCTGTCCTCTCAGGGCTGGTAAGGGACTCCACCAGGGTGATGGTGACGGCTTCACCGGATTCTGCCTTCTGGCTGTCCGCCTCTTTTTTGCCTGTGTCTGCCGCCGTGGCCGCCCCGCTGTCTGCTGCTTTTGTGGCATCTGGAGCAGCACTGCCGCCTCCGCATCCTGTCAGCATCACTGCCGCCAATGCCATTGCTGCTAATTGTTTCTTCTTCATCTGTTCTCCTCCTTTTTACTGCTTGATTTTCACTGCTTCTTGTTGCTGTTCCTCTATGCTTCTATATCTTAGCAAGAGCTGATTCCAAATCTGAAATCAAGGCCTCTGTACCTTCCAGTCCGCAATGGATGCGGATAACATTCTGACCTGCCCCCAGTACCCGGCATGTCTCCTCATCCAGTCTGGCGTGAGGCAGGAACACAAGGCTCTCAAACCCGCCCCATGATACGCCTATCTTAAATATCTTAAGGCTCTCTGCCACCTTGATTGCATCCTCTGTGGTTCCGTGAATCTCAAAGCTCATAAGCCCGGTGTTGCCAGTCTGCTGCTGCTTCATCAGATCATACTGGGGATGAGAGGGGAGTCCGGGGTAATTCACCCTTTGTACCTTTGGATGGGCCTCCAGGAATTTTGCCACCTCCATGGCTGCGGCCTGGTGCGCCGCCAGCCTGACCTCCATGGTCCGCAGGCCCCTTATCATGAGCCATGCCTCCATAGGGCCCACGATTCCGCCCAAAAGTTCCCTGTTGGCCGTCAGCTTCTTCATGAGCTCCTGGTCCTTTACCGCCAGCATACCTCCGATGATATCGCTGTGTCCGCCAATGTACTTGGATGTGGTGTGCATCACGATATCCGCCCCCATATCCAGGGGCTGCTGGTAGATCGGGGTACAGAACGTATTGTCTATGTATACCAGCGCCTGGTGTTTCCTGGCAATGCGGGACACGGCCCGTATGTCCTGAAGGGAAAACAGCACAGAGGACGGGCTCTCCAACACAATCAGGTCCGTGGCATCTGTCACAGCCTCCTCAAATTCCTCCACCCTGTCACCGGTCACATACGTAAGGGTAATGTCCAAGTGCTCCGTACAGTATTTGCTGAGGAAATCCTTTAAAGGCCCGTATGCATTGTGAAGGCATACCACATGGCTGCCTGCCTTGCAGGCTGTAAGGACTGCCGTGGTGGCAGCCGCCATACCGGACGCAAAAGCCAGGGCTCCCACGCCGTGCTCCAGAGCCGCTATCTTGTCCTCCAGTATGCGCACCGTAGGATTCTGCACCCTCCCATAGCAATATTTGTGCTTGTCTGTCCGGTCAAAGTCATAATAATCCTCAAGCGTCTCAAATACATTGAGGGAATTCATGAATACCGGGGGAACGATAGCATTGTAATAATGCTCGTACTCTTCTCCATAATGGGCCGTGATTAGCTTTGTACTTTTTAGGTACTCATTCTGATTTGTCATATTGTTACCTCTCTCCTCCCTGGCTATTTGTAAAAAATATACAATCCTATATGCTATATGCTATAATATAGGTTGGGATATACTTATAAAGTATCAGCGTTGATTCCGAATATCTCTGTACACAGCATCCAAAAGTTTTTCATTGATCGCCTGTGCTTTTTTGACATTCTTTTCGCACATTGCATTATAAAGCTCCTCATGAAGAGGAAGGCTTTCTAAAAACGGGTCCTCCATGTTCAAAGGAAATTCCCAGAACTTATCCATGACACCGCTGATGGACAGAATCAGCTGATACATAACCTGGTTATGGGACAAACGGTAAATGGTATAGTGGAACTTCTTATCCTCTGCTGTCTGCTGCTCTCCCCGGCGGAACTTTGCCATCAGCACCCTTGTTATGGCTCCCAGTTCTTCTAACTCCTCCCGGGTTGCGGAATGGATCACCATGCGCAGTATCTCCCGCTCTAATATCTTGCGTACCTCCAGGGTGTCCAGGAGAAGCTCCTTCTCCTTGGCAAAATCAATCAGTCTCAAAAGGTCATTGACCTCCTGGCTTCCCACATAGATACCCTTTCCGTTCTTAGCTTCCAGCACATTCCTGGCTTCCAGCGTCTTCATGGCTTCCCTGAGGGACGTCCTGCTGACCCCCATCATCTCTATCAGTTTTTCCTGTGAGGGAAGGCGGTCGCCGGGTTTTAAACCATTTTCCTGGATGTAATTCTGTATATATCGGATTATCTCTGACTGAAGAGATGTACGCTGTATTTTACTGTTCATTCTGCTCACTCTCATGATGTTTTTTGTTCAAGTTTATAATATTAACCTTACCACGTATGGCATGTATTGTCAATAATGGATTATATCTTCGTGTTGTTTCCTAATTATATATGCATATTATACAACTCCATTTTCCTGTCCGTTTTAAAACACTGTCAGAATTTTGCATGATGGGCCGGCGGCCCGTGATGAGCCGGCCCAAAAAGAACCCCCTTTACAGGTGAACAGTGCTTGTGCTATAATTTACAGCAATTAGTTCTTTTATAAACTCACGAATCGCAGCTTCTATAGGGATATGCCATTATTATACTTGGAGTGAATGGAGATGCAGTTGGATAATTCTAGTTTTACTCTGCCAAATAAAAGAAACGCGGTATTAGAACGGCTCATTGAATGTCATGGAGAAACATGTGTATATCCTGCAAGAAAGATATTTCTGACACCAGGCCAAACACTTCAAGGGGTATATTATATCATCACAGGCAGAACACGCCATTACATGATTGGAACAGACGGAACCGAGAAGATACTGTATACGCTTTCTGACGGGTGGTTTTACGGCGAAACACCGCTGTCGCTTCGGGAGTCAACCGGATTATTTTCTCAGGCAGAAGTGGAAACCCGTGTCCGTATTATTCCCTATCAGGATTATGAGATACTGCTTGATACTAATAAGGTTTTCCGTGAAGCCATTCTTGAGAGTTATTCAAAAAAAATGTTAATTATGCGCCATGAAATTGAGAGCCTGGCTTTTAATTCCTGTAAAGATCGCTTAAAACGCTTATTCTGTTCCACAGCTGATACGTCCTGTCTGTTAGAAAACAAGTGGTATAATCTGAAGGTACATTACACACAGCAGGAGTTGAGCGCAATTATCGGCAGCTCCAGAATCACAATCAGCAAAACCATAAAGGAATTATGCAACGAGGATTTTATTCGTATTTTGAACCGGAATACACAGATTAATGCTGCTGCATATAATAAGGTGATGCAGTAGTAAATCTGTCGAACTTTTATAAATATTTTGTATAGTAAATGTAAAAATATATCAAATTATACATCAAAAGACTCATGTACTTTTTCATGAGTCTTTTTTGTGTGAACTGTTTTTAAATCAATGTACAAAAAGATGCATTTTATATGTTTTTTCATTGTAACTTAGGAAGCAGTAACATTACTAAATGTATGCTAGAATTATTTCCATAATTATTTGACAGAAAGGTGGGTAGAATTAATAATTTCAAAAATCAGTTGACAATAGGAGGAAATGGTATGAAAGAAGGCAATAAAAGATCATGGTTCCCGAACGTATATACAATCTTGTTTTTGTTAGCAATTGTATCGGCCATTTTAACATGGATTGTCCCCGCGGGAAGCTATGAGCGTGTGACAGAAGAAAATGTAACAAAGGTTGTAGCCGGCACTTATCATGTGATTGGTCAGAATCCTCAGGGGCCATGGGAAATCTTTCAGGCCCTGGTAACAGGTTTTAAAAATCAGTCCAGCCTTATTTATATGATTTTGTTTGTAGGCGCAGCTGTTTACATGATTACAGAAACAAAAGCAATTGACACAATTTTTATGAAACTGGCAAAGGCCGTAAAGGGCAGAGAAGAAATAGCTATTTTCTGTGTTATGTTTTTCATGTCCATGGGCGGTGCCACAGGTGTGTTCGGAAACGCAACCCTTGTTTTGATTCCCATTGGAATTTTCCTGTCACAGGCCATGGGATTTGATAAGACCCTGGGATTTTTCATGATTTTCTTCGGACAGTTCGCTGGTTTCAATGTGGGCTGGGCAAATGCGGGCGTATTGGGCGTGGCGCAGGCAATCGCAGAGGTACCGCTGTTTTCCGGTTTTAGCGCCAGGGTAATTTTCCATATCGTAAACTTTACATTGAGTTATGCGTTCGTTATCTTCTATCTTCACCAGATCAAAAAAGACCCCTGCAAAAGCCTGAACTATGAGCAGGGCCTGAAAGCAAATGATATCATGGGCTATCAGGACGGCGAGTTAGGCGATGCCCCTGTAACAAAGGTTCAGGTGCTGTCTATGCTGTGTATGGTGGCAGGTCTGGCTGCGGTTGTAATCGGCGCATTGAAGTTTAAATGGGGCGCGGACAAAATTTCTGCAACATTTCTGGTGGTTTGCCTCCTGATCGGATGTGTAAGCTGTAAGGATATAAACGTGGGTTTCAACCGTTTCATTAAAGGCTGCGCAAGTACGGTAGGCGCTGCTTTCATCGTAGGCTTTGCAAATTGCCTGACTGTCCTCATGAGCAACGGCATGATTCTGGATACAATCGTATATTGGCTGGCAAAGCCAATCAGCCACATGGGTGCTGTCTTAGGCGCCGGCTTCATGTTCCTTGCCAATGCTCTTATTAACTTTTTCATTTCTTCTGGTTCCGGCCAGGCTGCAGCTGTTATGCCAATCATGGTTCCAATCGCAGATTTAACGGGTATTACAAGACAGGTTGCTGTACAGGCCTTCCAGTTTGGAGACGGATTTACAAACTGTGTCATTCCTACCATCGGTACCTTGATGGGAGGTCTTGGTTTTGCAGGTATTTCTTATGGAAAATACTTAAAGAAGGCAATGCCTCTTATTCTTGTTCAGATTACGCTGGCGTTCTTTACACTCATGTTTTTACAGAGCATAGGCTGGACCGGACTTTAAGTATTGAAGATACGAAGGCAGCAAGAAGGAGAATCACATGACAATACATGAATTAGTAGCTTCACTAGAACCTGAAATTAATGCAGTCCGCCAGCAAATCCACGAAAATCCCGAGCTGGGCCTTAAAGAATATAATACAAGCGCTCTCATAGAAAAAGAACTGCGTGAAAAAACTCATGTTGACAGAATCGAGCACATCGGTGAAACCGGACTTCTGGTGGAAATAAAGGGAACGAAACCGGGCACCGCCCACTGCATCGCACTTCGCGGAGACATGGACGCCCTCCCCATAAAAGAAGACGAGAGCCACGAACTGCGGAGCAAGACAGACGGCATAATGCATGCCTGCGGACATGATGTACACACATCCATCCTGTTGGGAGCAGTGAGAGTTCTGGAGCATTACAGGAATCAGATTGCCGGATCCATTCTGTTCTTTTTTCAGCCGTCAGAGGAAACGCTGCAAGGCGGAAAACTGTTTGCTGAAAGCCCCAAAATAGACTTCCATACCATTGACGGTGTGGCTGCCCTGCATGTAACACCTGACTTATGTGCCGGAAAAATCGGGGTACGCTATGGCGCAATTCTTGGAAGTTCAGACGAACTCACCATTACCGTAAAAGGAAAGGGCGGTCATGGGGCCCATCCTGACACAGTTATCGACCCCATCCTGTTAGCTGCCCAGATCGTACAGGCACTGCAGATGCTGGTTTCCCGTGAACTTGCGGCAGACGAATCCGGTGTTGTCTCCCTCTGCTCCATCCAGGGCGGAAATGCATTTAACATCATACCTGATTCCGTTGTATTAAAGGGTACCATCCGTGCCCTGGACCCAAAAGTCCGGGAGCATATACTAAAAAGAATCCCGGAAATATGCAAGGGTATAGCCGCTGCCGGACGCGGTGATGCAGAGGTGAACATCAAACTGGGGCCTCCTCCACTGGTCAGCGACAGCCAATGGGTCGATCGGGTAAAACGCTGCGGCAGCAAACTTCTAGGTCATGAGAATGTAATCGAACTGGCTCATCCAAGTATGGGCGCCGAGGATTTTGCATTTGTAATGGAGAAGGCACCTGGGGTTTTCGTTAGGTTTGGTTCGCGAAGCGAAGGCGGTCCTTATGGCGGGCTCCACAGCCCCCACTTTTACTGTGACCGGAAAGCTCTCACCACAGGTATCCTGACACTTGCTGGTATTGCTTTGGATTTCTTTGATGTGGATTTTGAATAATAAAAAAGGAGATAAGCAATGGTCCAATTACACGGCTCATGGGTAGCAATGCCTACCCCATTTACAGAGGATGACAGAATTGATTTTAAGGGCTTTGAAACCCTGATTGACCGTCAAATAAAGTATGGAACTTCACAAATTTTTATTCTTGGTTCAGCAGGAGAGGTAACCCTGCTTACATTGGAAGAGAAAAAAGCCATTGTACATGAAGTGATTAAGATTGTAAACGGAAGAATTCCTGTATTTTTCAGCGCAGCGTCCATGACCACGCAGGCAAGCGTAGATTTTGCCAGGTATTGTGAACAGGAGGGGGCTGACGGGGTCATTTTTACGGTTCCGCCCTATGTTTTAATTA
This sequence comes from Enterocloster sp. 210928-DFI.2.20, assembly GCF_020554465.1. Taxonomy (NCBI): domain Bacteria; kingdom Bacillati; phylum Bacillota; class Clostridia; order Lachnospirales; family Lachnospiraceae; genus Enterocloster; species Enterocloster sp. 210928-DFI.2.20. The sequence continues at coordinate 94,764 of NZ_JAJCHK010000016.1, read as the reverse complement.
ACCAGACAGCCGCTTTTATTCATATGGATACCTGTATGAGCTCGGTAAGCATACCCTGCGGTATCTATAACAATCCTTCCAGACTCGGCGTTCAGATTATGCCGGAAACAATTAAAAAGCTGTCCGACGCACATCCGAATTTTGTAGTGGATAAGGAAGCCCTTCCAAATGTGGAGCAGCTGGTTCAGGTACAGCGCCTCTGCCAGGGCAAAGTTAAGATTATGTGCTGCGATTTCCCGAAATATTCGATTGTACTTCCAACCCTGGCTGTAGGCGGAACCGGAACAGCCAATATCGGCGGTAACATTATTCCGGAGGAAGCGGCATTGTATTCCCGCCCCTGGACGGATATGAACATCATTGAGGAATGCAGAGAGAATTATTTTAAATGGTTTCCTCTTCTTCAGGCGCTGTACACGTTCTCTAATCCGGTTGTGATTAAAGCGGCTTTAAATATTCTCGGCCTTCCGGGAGGACATCTGAGAAAACCTTACCAGGATTATGCCGGAACCAAATTAAAGGATCTTGAAAATTTGATGGGTGAAATGGGTGTCATTGACAAATATGGAGTAAAGAATTAAAAACCGGAGGTTCAACATGGCAGAGAAACTGATTGTTATAGGAGGGACCGCTGCCGGCCTGAGCGCGGCATCCAGAGCCCGCAAAGAAAAACCTGACATGGAGATTCAAGTCTTTGAAAAATCCGGATTTGTCAGCTATGGAGCCTGCGGTCTTCCCTATTTTGTAGGAGGACTCATTCATGATATCAATGACTTGGTGGCAATCAATGCGGAATCATTAAAAAACAGGCGGAATATATCCGCCTGGATACACCATGAGGTGCTTCTCATTGACCCGGAAAAAAAGGAGGTCTCTGTAAAAAATCTGGATACAGACCAGGTCAGCATACATTCTTATGATAAACTGGTGATTGCCACAGGCGCAGTACCAGTGGTGCCTCCTATTCCCGGAATTCACTCGGATGGGGTATATTATCTGAGGAACATGGAAGACGGCATCCGCCTGAAAGCTGCCGCAAGAGAACATGGGCGGGTCTGCATCATCGGCGGCGGAGCTATCGGACTTGAGGCCGCCGAGGAGCTAAGAAACGCCGGGCTTTCAGTATCCGTTTATGAGCAGTTTCCAAGGCTCCTTCCATTTTTAGACAACGCCTTTTCCCAGGCCCTGGAGGATACGCTTATAAAGCACGGCATAAACGTACGCACAGGCACACAGATAGCCGAAATCCTTTCTGAAAACGGAAAAGCCAGCGGAATCCGAACCGCTTTTGGAGAGATCGAACCATCCGATATAATCCTTGTATCAGCTGGTGTAAAACCGGTCGGCGCACTGGCAGAGCAAGCCGGACTTGCGCTGGGGCTAAAGGGCGGAATTATCGTAGATGACGAGATGCGTACAAGTCACAAGGATATCTGGGCCTGCGGAGACTGCGTGCAGATGAAGAACAGGATTACAGGAAAACCAGCTTACGTCCCCCTGGGCACAACCGCCAACAAGCAGGGGCGCATTGCAGGCGGTAACGTGGCAGGCAGACATGATACATTTAAGGGAATATTGGGTTCCATGGTCACAAAAGTGTTTGAGCTCTTTATCGCCGCAACCGGCCTGTCTAAGGAGCAGGCAGCCGGAGAGGGCTATGACGCCATATCGGTCAGCATTACGAAGGCAGACCGCGCTTCCTACTATCCTGGGGGCCGCGATAATCACATCTGCCTGATCGTTGATAAAAAAACAGGCCGCCTTCTGGGCGCCCAGGGCATCGGAAGCGAAAGTATCGCCGGAAGAATTAATGTGTTGGCAACTGCAATTACTTGCGGTATGACAGTGGAAGAGATAAATGAGTTAGACTTGGTTTACGCTCCTCCTGCAGCCCCTGTTTATGATCCCATCCTCATCGCAGCAAACCAGGCAATGAAAAAAATCACAGAATAAATAGTAATGGTTCAGGACGGCACTCCTTATCCGGTTTTTTGGTTCAGGGAGATATGCCGTCCTGCACGCTTATAATAAGAAAATTATTTTTTGCGTTCACGCAGGCTCTGGAAGAAGTCCGACATCAGCTTGGAACACTCCTGCTCAAGCACCCCCTCGGTCACCTCCGCCTGATGATTAAAGCCCGGCACATGGAGCATGTCCAGCACAGACCCAGCACAGCCGGCCTTGGGGTTCATGCAGCCCACTGCAATCCGGGGTATGCGCGCCTGCACAATCGCCCCTGCGCACATGGGGCATGGCTCCAGCGTTACATACATGGTGCAGTCCTCCAAACGCCAGTCTCCTATTTTTTTGCATGCCTTTTTAATGGAAATAATTTCGGCATGGGACAGCACACTTTTATCCGCATTACGCCGGTTATATCCCCTGGCAATAATCTTATCCCCGCAAACAATCACGCAACCAATGGGCACGTCTCCGATGGCGGCCGCCTTTTGGGCCTGTCGAAGCGCCTCCCTCATAAATCCCTCATCCTTCTGCCTCTGCCTCAATCGCTGCTCCTCTGCCGCAAGAGCTACAAGGCGCTGCTTCTCCATTCTCTTTTCATAATTTCTGCGCCGTGTTTCCTGCCCCTTTAAACGGGCTGCTTCTGTTTCCTGTTCCTTTAAACGGGCTGCTTCCATTTCTGCTGCTTCTCTGTTGCGGTTTTCCCGGTTTGGCATTAGGGGTTCCTGGCTTGTTTCTACGGTTTTCTGATTTAATTCTATTCTTTTCTGATTTGACGCCATATTTTCCTGTTTTAATGCCATATTTTCCTCTCCTATATCAGATGGCCCTTTTGCCATGAATTGATTCCTCTTTTTTTAAAGCTTTATGTATGTTATACTTTTTTATTATATAGAATAAACCAAAATTTGAAAAGGGACAGGTTAAAAGGCCATGAAAATATGCGGACTGCAAAAGACTACGCTGCTGGACTTTCCGGGCAGAGTGGCCGCAACTATATTTACAGGAGGATGTAATTTCCGGTGTCCATTCTGCCATAACAGCGGGCTTCTGGGTTCAGACGCAGAAGAATATGAATGCCAGGAGGATATTCTGGCATTCCTGGAAAAACGCAAACGGGTACTGGAAGGTGTTTGTATCACCGGAGGAGAGCCCACCCTGCAGCCGGACCTGGAGGAGTTCATACGGAAGGTGCGGAGCCTGGGACTGGCAGTGAAGCTGGATACCAATGGTTACATGCCTGGAATATTAAAAGATTTGTGCACCAAAGGGCTTTTGGATTGTGTGGCAATGGACATTAAAGCCGGGCGGAATCACTATGAAGAAGCAGCCGGAGTTTCCGGCCTTTCCATGGAACGGATAGATGAGAGCATCGAATTTCTGCTGTCAGGCAGCATCCCCTATGAATTCCGGACAACCGTTGTCCGCGGTATTCACACCTCTGATGATTTCAGACAGATTGGACCGTGGATTAAGGGGTGTCCGGATTACTACCTGCAGTGCTTCACGGAGTCCGGGGAAGTACTTGTTCCCGGACTCTATTCAGACTTTTCAAAAGATGAAATGATGGCATTCGCTGATTTGGTGCGCCCCTATGTGGGGCAGGTTTCCCTGAGGGGAATTGATTACTAGAGCGTGCTTTGTCCTGAGGATGCAGGGAGGGTCATACCTCCGGCGGATTCCTTATGGCAGACAGCTGGAATGAATTTTCAAACGCGTCCTAAGCAAATTAACGGATTCCCGCAAAGTTTAGTACAGTGTTAAATCTAATGTATCCTTGATTTTCACCCCTTCCGGCGCGGTCTGACTGCACCGGTAGGGGTGACTTTTTTAATCCTGGTTTTCCAGCCGCACATCTGTATACCAATATCCAAAGCGGCCGTCCTGTGACGGCTGTTTTCTTGCCAGCACGAAATGCGGGAAGCCGAACATGGATGCCATGTATTTTTCATTGCTGTAATAATTGCCGGGAACCCCAAGTATGTACCGGGTGCGTCCCTTTGTTTCATCGCCGATGCGGGCTAATATCAGATAACGGTAATTGTAGTATCCGTGCAGCAGAAAGCTGTTATTGCCATAATTCCAGTTCTCCCTTGGAAGCAGTCCGATATCCTGGGGTTTAATTGTCAGAATCTCACACCCATTTGCACTGTCAAAGGCCTGTATCTTGGGATACCGCTTACGGAAGCCCTCCCACAGCCTGCCCGGGAAGTCAGATTGCTGTTCTTCCTGCTCCAGCCGTTCTAAATCCTGAGGATTTCCCAGTATCAGAGTTTCTTCGCCTGCATCAACCACAGGCACTCTTTCCTCCGCCTGCCCAGCTGCTTCGCTGTTATCACCTGCCTCAGGTCCGGCCGGCCGCATCTGTCTGCCCTGGTTTTGTATCTGGCTTCCGGGACGCTGGTTGGGTAACGGCTGCTGGTTTGACATCGGCTGCTGGTTTGGCATCGGCTGCTGGTTTGGCATCGGCTGCTGGTTTGACATTGGCCGCTGGTTTGGCATTGGCCGATGGTTTGGCATTGGCTGCTGGTTTGGCATTGGCTGCTGGTTTGATGTCGGCCGCTGGTTTGACATCGGCTGCTGACCCGGCATTGGCCGATGGTTTGGCATTGGCTGCTGACCCGGCATTGGCCGCTGGTTTGACATCGGCTGCTGGTTTGATGTCGGCCGCTGACCCGGCATCGGCTGCTGGTTTGGCATCGGCTGCTGGTTTGATATCGGCTGCTGGTTTGGCATTGGCTGTTGGTTTGATATCGGCTGCTGGTTTTGTATCGCCTGCTGACCCGGCACTGGCTGCCGATTTGTAACTGGATGTTGGCCCAGCGAACTCTGCCCCGGCGTTTGTTGACGTGACGGCATAGTCTGGTTGCTTGGCATCAGCTGGCGGAGCATCCTTGACTGTTGATTCGACATTGGCTGCTGACACGGTACTTGCTGCTGTCCTGGCATTGGCTGCTGATTCAACGGACACTGGTCCATCATCTGTTCCTGGTCCGATTGACCCCCGGAAGAACCCGTACGCACTGTCCCTGCAGGCATATGCCTGCGGGGCATTCCAGGCCTGGTCATAATGTTTGGTCTGGGAACCGTCCTGTTTTCCGGCATATTATCTGGCTGCAGGGGAATACGGGTATCAGGAACCATACCTTCCTGTCTGGGAAGTCCCATGTTCAACGGATCATGAGCGGTTTGAAGCTCACGGGGCACGCTTTCATTTTCCTCATAAAGCTGTTTTCTGATAGATGTAACATTCTTTTCATCCCAGCCGTGCTTAGAATTCGGCTGTTCACCAAAATCCCCTTTGCCGCTCCAGGCTCTATGGTCTGTTTCCTGCTCTCTGCCCATGTTTGGCGTAATCATACCATCCATCTGTTCCATATCTCTTTTTGGTGTGATTCCTGCCAGGCCGCTATTTTGAAAACCTGCCTTATGTTCTTCAGCCGCTTTTCCCAATTCTGCCGTTATCTCTGACTCTGCCGTATTCTCTGACTGGCTCTCTAATTGGGAATCCGGGATACCTCCTGATTCCTGCGCTTCCTCTATTTCATTTGACATTTCATCCGGCATCCCATCTGTCAGGGATTCCGGCTCCAACTCCATACTGTCTTTATCATCCGGCAACAGCTCTGGTTCCAGCGCCAAATCGTCCCTGTCATCCTGATTCTCCTGCTTTTGGGACATTTCGACCGTATCTGCCTCTATTGACTCCGGTAAAATCTCTTCCGCTCCGACTACTTTTTCCGCAGCCTGATCCAATGCCTCTGTCATCTGATTGGCCTCATTCTCCGTCTGATATACTTCTTCTGACGTTTGGGCCAATACCTCTGTCTCCTGCACAGCCTCCGCACCCTCCGGTGTCTCCGCGTTCTCCATAGCCCCACGACCAGCACTCATCTGACGCGCCTCTGCCGGAGAACTGCTGAGCACAGGGCCGTCTCCGCCTTCTGCTGCCTTTTCACCGGACCGCAGCTCCTGATTCAGTTCTTCCACTTTTCTATGTATCTGCGCTTCTGCATCTCCTACTTTACTGGAGGTCACATCCGCCAGCTCCACTTCCGCTGCATGGGCCACCGCATCCTCCCAGATGGTCGTATATGCCCGCCATGTATCCCCCTGTTCATGAATCGTCAGGCCATAGCATTGGTCCATGCTGCAGCCCGAATCAGCGGCATTTTCCACATTTACCACGGCGCGGAACTCACCGCCTCCGCTGCGGATAAATATACTGCCCAGAAAAATTTCTTTTCCCGGGGCCAGCAGATAAACCCCCAGGTCGCTGCTTCCAACGTAAACCTTCTTTACATTTACGCTGAGCTTGCATTGCCCATTCCGGGATTCCAGCTTGGCAAACCCAATATTCTTTCCTTTTACCTCGCCTTCATAGGCGTAGATATAAGATATCAATCTCCGATAATTGGTCATACTTTCACTCCTCGCACCCATAATCTGCAGCTGCCCTGAACACGGCCTATCTGCTTTTATAAATATTTTATGCATTTACCCCTTGAAAGTATGTTAGGAAAATGTTATCCTATATTTAAAGATTTATAAAAATTTTTTCCAAATCAGTGACCCAATGGAAATCCGGGGCACCGCAACTACTAATAATGTATGGAAAGGTGGCAATTATTATGAAAATCTACAAAGCAAAAGATTACGATGAATTAAGCCGCAAGGCAGCCAGCATCATCGCCTCCCAGGTCCTGATGAAACCTGAATGTGTCCTTGGCCTGGCAACCGGCTCCACCCCAATCGGCACTTACAAACAGCTGATCGAATGGTACAACAAAGGTGATTTGGATTTCTCCGGTGTAAAGAGCGTGAACCTGGATGAGTACAGAGGACTTACCAGGGATAATGACCAGAGCTACTACTACTTCATGTATAACAATCTCTTTAAGCACATTAACATCAATATGGACTGCACCAATGTACCCGACGGCACCCAGCCTGACAGCGATAAGGAGTGCTCCCGCTATGAGGACGTGATTAAGAGCCTGGGCGGCATTGACCTGCAGCTTCTGGGCCTGGGGCATAACGGCCATATCGGCTTTAATGAGCCGGACGAAGAATTTGCCAAGACCACTCACTGTGTGGACCTGACCCAGAGCACCATCGAGGCCAATAAGCGTTTCTTTGCTTCCATTGATGATGTTCCGAAACAGGCTTATACCATGGGTATCGGAACCATTATGAAGGCTAAAAAAATCCTTCTGGTTGTCAGCGGTTCTGACAAGGCTCAGATTCTCCATGATGTGCTCTGCGGCCCTGTAACTCCTCATGTTCCCGCATCCGTACTTCAGCTGCATAACGATGTAATAGTTGTTGCAGACGAAGCCGCCATGGCTAAATTATAAAATCAGGCCTGCTTATCACCTTCATACTTAATAATGATAATTTATCATTGGAAATCTTATATTATAAAAACCATGCCTCCTTCCAGACAAAGAAAGGGGCATGTTTTTTTAACCTGTGGCAAAACAGAGGCGGCTGCCCTTAAGTGGAGTTTCCACTTACAGGACAGCCGCCTCTTTCACTTCTTTATTCAACAGACTCATAGTCCGCGTTATAGGTAAGATAATCGCTATCTCCCTGCTTAATGTCATCGCCTTCATAATTACCGCCGTTCACCTTAAGCTTAAGCTTGGACAGCTCAAAGTTTTCAGTGAATGTATTGCCAATCTCAGTGAGGAACATCTTGTCGGAACAGCCCTCTGCGCTCTCAGCCTGACTTAAGTCCAGGGTTCCAACCGCGTTCTCATCTTTTCCCTCAATATCAAAGCTGAGGACCTCTGTGCCGTCAGTCAGCACACCATATTCAATCAGCTTGTCCACCAGAAGCTGTGCGTCCAGGCCTTCCGTGTCCAGGGAATCCATATCCTGCACCAGGCTTCCGCCGCCTCCGTGATATATGGAAATCACAGCTACCGGCATAACGTTGGGATCCGGGACTTTATCGCTGGCCCCACCTGTGCTTGGGGGAACCATATCCTCCTGGGATTTAGCTGCTGCCGCAGCAGTGGTTTCTTTTTTCTGTTTTTCAGTGGTAGGTGTACAGGCTGCCAGGGATACTGCCATCAGGACGGTCATAACACCAATCAACCATTTTTTCATAATTGTAAAGCCTCCTTAAATAATCCTCTTAAAAACTTCTGAACCAGGTGTTGAGCTTTGTCAGCGCCTTTACCAGGGCCTCCAGCTCTTCCTCTGTCAATTCTTTCACTACGCTGTCTATCATCTGTTCATGGAACTTCTTATGATGATAATAAGCCTTAACTCCTTTTTCTGAAAGGGATATGAATACGACCCTGCGGTCCTCACTGCTGCGGTTACGGACTACATAGCCCTTTTTTACCAGGCTGTTCACGGATATAGTTAATGTTCCCACCGTGACCGACAGTTCCCGGGCAATGGATGACATGTTCTTTGGCCTGTCTATGCCGATGGCGTCTATGACATGCATATCGTTATTGGTAATATCACTAAACTCCGAGGTGATAATTGCCTTCTGCTCTATATCATTGACATCGCGGAACAGGCTAACCAAAACTTCATTCAGCGTCTCGTAAGCTCCCACGTTTCTCCCTTTCACTTTCTGCTTCAAAAGCTTCTTACTGATTGTACAGTATTTTAAGTGTTCGCACAACCCCCTAAATCCTTATAAAATTCTTAAAAGGTTGTGATTTTTTTGTTTCATTTACATTTTTATCCAGATTTACTTATTAAATACAAGACGCGAAAATGTTTCTCCCCGTTCCTCAAAATTCCTGAAGATGCCATAGCTGGCAGCGGCCGGCGACAGCACGCAGCTTGTGCCGGGTCTCGTTATCTGACGCGCCCGCTTGACACCGTCTTCCAGATGCTCCGCCAGTATAAGCCTGGCCCTGTTCTTAAATTCAGGATAATACTTATGTATCTCCTGGTATATCCTTTTGCCCGTGGCCTCCATCAGGATAATATGGGGTACCGGGCAATCCGACAGATATTCAATCAGTTCCCTGTAGTCGATTCCCCGGTCCATGCCGCCTATGAGAACTGTATCCGTATCCTTCAGCGTCTTAAGGGCCTGAATGGTGGTATCGCAAATGGTGGAGATGGAGTCGTCATAATATTTCACGCCCTCCCGCTCCCCAATATACTGAAGCCGGTGGGGAAGGGGTTCGTATGTCTTAAGCCCCCGGGCAAAAACCTGGTCATCCATTCCCAGTATGCTGCACACTCCATACGCCACGCCGATATCAAAATAATTATGCTGTCCCAGAAGCTTGATTTCATCCGTAGGGATACAAAAAGACTTTCCCCGGAAGTGAACCCAGGTTCCGTCCTGCTCCTGAACCACGTCCAGCTCTTTGCCGCTGCCGTCCATACCTGCCCTTATCAATCCGGACGGACAGGTTCCCTCCTCCGGCAGGCACTGTACGTTGCAGATCAGAATGTCATCCGGCCTCTGGTTTTTAAAGATATGATGCTTGGCCTCCACATACTTTTCCATGGTACCGTAATGGTCCAGATGCTCCTCATGGATGTTCACCAGAATTCCTATATGGGGTGAAACCGTCATATATTCCAGCTGATGGCAGGAAAGCTCAAACACAATCCTGGTGTCCGGCTTCACTTCCTCCATGTGGTCCAGGGCCGGTATACCTATATTGCCCACCAGAAGGGCATCCATGCCCGCCTGCTTAAGCAGATGATACAGAAGGGTCGTGACCGTACTCTTGCCCTTGGTTCCTGTGATTCCGATAATCTGATCCCGGAAACACTGGAAAAACACCTCTGTCTGCGACAATATACTGCACCTGTATTCATTTTCAGGCCGCTCCAGGACAATGCCCGGGCTTTTAAATACAACATCGTAATCATCCATACATTTCTGGTAATCCGGGCCGGTATGCCACACCGTACCGTCTTCAGGCACGGCAGCCGGAGCCTTCAAATCCGCTATGTCCAGGGCTTCATATGTTCCCAGCCGCCTGAGGACATTCCAGGTGGACTGTCCTTCTCTGCCATAACCCAGAAGCAGTATGCGTTTCCCCTTAATCCAGGGCTCTATCTTCTCTATCACGTCTGTTCTCCTTGCAAGCCGTCTGTACAGCATTTCCTCACCAGCCCCGCTAATTCATCCGGGACCAGGTTATTCCCGTCATAATAGGATGAGTACTGGTCTCCCCTGGTTCTGTAGGTCTGATACAGGTCTGTGGTTTTATAATAGGATAGAAGACAGGGCAGCGCCTCACCTGCATCCTCCAGCCCTTTGATCGTAAGTACGATGGCTGTATTGATTTCATCACGGCTGCCCACACACTCAAAGGGTTTCTCTTCCTCTATCCCAATCAGCTGGTCCAGGGTTTCCTTCATATCCCAATCGTCCAGCATGTTCCGGCCAAAGATATCCCTGACTTCCTGAGGCTTAAGAAAGGGCGACAGAATCAGGTACACAAACAGGCACTTGGGGCAGTGTCCGCACCAGGAATCAGTCTTGCTCCCGGCATTACAGCTTCGGAATATGCCGTGGTACTGCTTCTGCCCCGCAAAAAACCTGGCAATCTGGAATTCACTCAAAGGGCGCAGCATACTGAAGTAGTATGCGCTCCCCTTCAGGTATGTGGTCTGATAATAATGGAAATCCTCCTCAAACTTAAAGCTTTTGGAATACTGGTGGTTGACCGTGCTTCCCTGGACCGTGCTCTCGTTGGCACTGGATTCGTTGGACAGGGCCACCATGGTCAGGCCATGCATCCTGGCCGCTATGATACCGGAAAATGCCACCAGTGCGGAAAAGGGCGTATGCCCATTCAGATATCCCTGGCGGTTGAGCTCCAGCATATTGGAGTCCAGGGTGCGCTTTGCGCTTATGACATGGGCCGCGTCCAGGCCCGCCACCTCGGTGGTGTGTATGGTGGCCCCTCTGGGATTGATAATATAGGCGCAGACGGACCTTCCCGCCAGACGCAGAAGCTCCAGCGTCACCGCGGAATCCTTTCCTCCGCCTATGGGGACCAGGACGCCGTTACCCTTCCCATCTGTTTCCACACCACATTCCTCATGCCGCTCTTTATATTGGTCTGTGCAGGGATCTTTAAGCTGGCCCACGCACTGAGTCTCATGCTGGCCAACGCACCGGATATCCATAAAATGATTGGGATCCGCTTCCTTTATACCGTTCACATAGAAAAATTCACCCAATCCGTTAAAATACAGATCCTTCCACCAGTCAATCTGGTCCTGGTTCAGCCATCCGGCTTCCACTGTCACTATAGGCGGGCAGGCTATTTTCCAGTAGCTTACCAGCTCCACCATTCCCAGGGAAAATATCATGTCCTGCATAAGCCTGTCTTCTGACCATCTGCGGCAGTCCCCCTCTGCCTTGGGAAACACCCATACCGGCGCAAACTCAGACAGTCCCAGGGTCTCAAATCGGTATGTGATCTTCAGGCAGCTGTCATTTTCCTCTAACTCATATCCTCTGTAAGCAAACCGGGGATACTGTTCCCGCAGGCTCAGATACTGTTTCATTCCTCATTCCTCTTCTCTTCACAGCATAAACCCGCTGTATGCCAGTGTATGGCCGTAGCGTCCAGCCGTAATGCTCATTCCGGCTGGACGCAGGCATACCCTAAGGCCCTGATGTAATCCTATACAGGGCGCACATACAACGGATTCCCTTTTACTATGGCTATTATAGTCAATAACCCTTGATATTGCAATGTTTTTTTACACGCCGGCAAGCGCCGGACACAGCTTTATCTGACCGCACCCGCCAGCACCACGCTGGCCGCCACTCCCGCCGCCGTGGCAATAAGCCCCCCTGCCAATGTATACCTGGTCCTGGTAATGCCTACGCTGCCAAAATATACGCTCAGGCAGTACAGCACTGTCTCCGTACTGCTCATGAGTACAGACGCAATAAGTCCAAGCGAGGAGTCTGTGCCGTACTCCTTAAATATATCCAGCACCAGCCCTGTGGCGGCTGAGTTGGATACCAGACGCACCAGGACCACAGGTACGATTTGGGGCGGTATGTGCAGAAGAGCCGCGGGCATCTGCAGCAGCTCTCCCAGAAAATCCAGAAACCCGGATGCCCTGAGGACTCCCACCGACACCAGAAGTCCCACCAGGGTCGGCAGGATACCTGCCACTGTCTTCATGCCGTCCTTTGCCCCGTCTATGAAGTCGTCCAGCACCGGACGGCCCGATAAAAGGCCGAATCCCACAATATAAAAAATCATCAGAGGGACCATTGCCTCTGACAGGAAAATCAGGAATTTCATATATCAGTTCCAGGTCCGTTTGTTTATTACATCTTATTCCCCTGATCTTTGTTTCATGACGGGAAATGCCCCTGCGCCTTTTCTCCCCTGTTATCATAAAAACTGCCGTCCAAAGAGCGGAACGGCAGTTCTGATTTTACGGTAGTTCTGATTTTACGGTATATCCATTCTGCAATCCGTCATGAGTCCCTCTTTCTTCCATGAAGGGCAATATACAATCCGGATAACAAAGAGGAAATCACGGCTGCAAGATAATAACTGCGGGGCCCTTCCCCTGTCTTTGGCAGAGGCGCAAGAGGCACATCCTCATCCAAAATCGTTATTTGGGCCGGTTCCTCCGGCCATTGTGCCATGGGTACCTGCAAAGTATATACTATGGCGGTTACATCCAGATCACATTTTACACATTTGCTAAATTTTTACTAAAAGCCCTCTACACCTGTATCATCCTCACCATCCGCATCAGTTCCAGAGCGCTCCTGAAGCTGACAACCTCTCCCTTTGTGATTCTCCCGCGCACACTTCCCTGCAGACTGGAATTCTGTCTGTATTTTATATAGACCACCAGCACTTCCCTGGCCTTTAAGGCATGCTGGAAAGGAATACAGTCTATGCTGTACACCAGATTATCCCTGCTGACCTGGGGATGACGGGCACTGTCCTCCCGGTACTGCCTTTCCATCTCTCTGTTCAGGAACCTGTAATCTGTAGTGGACTGAGGAGCCCCCACCCAGTTGCACATCTCATCCAGCTTCAATACCATGTCTCCGGCCCCGTTAAACAATACCGGCTCCCTCAGATAACAGTTGTAGATTTCCCCGCAAGGCTCCCCTTCCCTTGTGCCCTGGATACATACCAACATTGTACTTGCCCTGTCGGATACGATTAGTTCCTCAATTCGTTTTATGGCCTCTTCATCCTGTACTAATGTGCCGCCCATATTCTCAGCTCCTCTTCCCTCTTATGCTCTTTGATTTCCGGATTACAACAGAATCCCCCTTTTGTTGTAAATTTCCGCGCCATCTGTCTCCCCCCGCCCATCCGGGCATAATTTTGCGGTTTATCCACACTCAATTGCACACACAAAAACCAGGCCGGTTAGACATGGCTTTAACCAGCCTGGTTTTTGTGGGATAACAGCCGTAAAACTCAGCAGCTTTTCACATTCATATGGCATACGTTCCAAATATGTAGTATAATAATTCTTAACAGAACTCCGGCGTTTACAACAAAAGGGGGATTCTGTTGTATCTGTCTATCAGCAGATTCATTTTCTCCAGTTGTCTCAGGTGATTCTCCCCGCTTTCCATTGTATAAATTCTGGTTGTGTTGACACTGCTGTGTCCAAGTATGTCTGCCAGCCTTACCAAATCCTTTTCCTGGCTGTAATACACCCTTGCAAACAAGTGCCTGAGATTATGAGGGAATACCTTGTCCGGATTAACCCCTGCCTTGCGGCTGATTTGTTTCATCTCCCGCCATATGTTACTCCGGTCCATGGGCTTTCCGCTGCGCGTGACGAATATCATACCGGATATAATGTTTCTCTTCCTTGCATATGCCTTAAGAAGCCTGCACAATCCGTTGGTCAGGAATACGGTTCTTACCTTTCCCTTGCAGTCCACCTCCGCAACCTGCTTATCCACCGCATTCACCGTAATGAAGCTCAGCTCTGATATACGGATTCCGATGGAGCATACGGTCTGCAGCAGCAGGCTAAGTCTCTCATTCCCCTCACCGCGGGCAACGTTCACAAGCCGTATATATTCCTCCCGTGAAAGCTCCCTCTGCCCGGAACAGAACATCCTATGCTTTACTTTTATGAGCCGTACCGTGCAGTCCTCCCAGCCAAACCACTTAAAGAAGCCGTTCAGTGCCGCAAGGGCGCTGTTGGCTGTAACCGGTGAAAACTGTTCCCTTAACGTATCTTTCCACACAATCACCAATTCCTTACTCACCGGCTTTCCATCGGCATATTTCCTGAACAGGTTCAAATAATAAAAATATTTCTTAATGGTGCCGCTGCTCATTTCATTCTGATGCATCTCCCCGCAATAGTCCTTTATCATATTGTCTGTGATTATTCTCTTAGCCATGTCCGTTCCTCCTTGGGTTGTCCCGGGTCTGTCCCTTATGGGGTAGGCTTCCCATTCATTGGCGGATTATTCTGCTGTAATGCTTCGGTATAACAGGTAACGCCAAAAAGGCACCCGAAACCAAAACAGTTCCGGATGCCCCTTCATAACCATATCATTCTCATAATTACGCCCTGAAAAGCTGCGTATTCCAGCTTCTACAGGCCAAGGCCCTTGCTCACATTTACTACAAAGTCCTGCACATTGGTCACAATGCTCTTGGCAGACAGGCTTCCCCTGTCACCCAGTTTATTCACGGCGAATTCAGACACATCTACACTGTAAAAATACACCTGGCGTATGGTCCCGTCCGGCATAACACGGAAGGAAGGAGTCATATTGCCCGTTGCAATGGAGTGAAGGGTGGTGGCCATACAGATGACCGTGGTAGCTTTCCTCACACAGTCTCTCATGGCATCCTGGCCCTCATATACATTGGCGTACACCTCCGGCAGCGGGCCGTCGTCACGGATGGACCCCACCAGCACAAAGGGTACATCCTTCTTCACACAGCTGTATATGATGCCGTTATCAATCCCCTCCTTCTCAACAAAGGCCGGAATGGAGCCGTGGAATTTTACCCGGTTGATGGTGTCGATGTGGTTGTAATGACCGTTTGGCTGGCTGTACTGGGTATAGATGTTCTGACCCAAAGCAGTGTTTAAGTAAGCCCCCTCCAGGTCATGGGTGGCCAGCGCATTGCCTGCTAAAAGGGCATCCACATACCCGTTCATCACCAGTTTTGAAAAGGCTTCCCTGGAATCGGAATCAAAAGCACAGGCAGGTCCCATGACCCAAACCACATATCCGTGTTCCCTCTCATGGCAAAGCAGCTCATAAATGTTATCATAATCCTTGGAAAAGGCCGTCTCCCTGGAGCGTCTCTGGCGGAAGGCAAATGCTTCGTCATGGCCTCCTTCTCCCTCGTCAAAGCCGTGGGGATATACAAAAATACCGTCCTCACAGTTCTCGGTCCTCCCCGTAAAGACCAGGTCCCCCTGTTTTAAGTTCCTAAACTCCCTGACATAAATCTTCCCATTCTCGTACACTGCCACGCAGTCCATACGGCTCTCTTCTGCCAGCAGCCACTGGCCCTTAACCTTAAAATACTCCGGAAAAATGGTGGTTGCATGGTAATGCTCCGGCGCCACCTTATCCTTGGGCGCCGGGGCCGTCACAGCGTCCGGTGCATCCGTAAATTGGCTTTGGCTGAAATCCGGCTCCTTATATTTTACCAGTTTAAAAGACATTGCGTTATCCCCCTATACGGTTTGTTTATGGATTTAAGCATATCACGATTACCGCCGCCGCGCAATGACGCCAGACCATGTTTTCCACAGCCTGGCGTTATAATATTGTATATGGTTGTATGTTGCCTAAGGATTCACCACATTCTGCGCAGCTCCGTTGAGAAATGCTTCCAGGTTCTTTACCGCTATTTCCATTAGTCTCTGCCTGGATTCCTTAGGAGCCCATGCTATATGCGGGGTAATAATACAGTTGTCTGCATCCAGAAGAGGATTATCCATGGAAATTGGTTCGGTGGACACTACATCCACTGCTGCCCCTGCCACCTTTTTGCTGTTCAGAGCATCTCTTAAATCCGCTTCCACTATAAGGGGCCCTCTGGAATTATTAATAATCATCACCCCATCCTTCATCCTGCTGATGGTATCCTTATTGATGATACCTTCTGTTTCCGGAAACAGAGGACAATGAAGGGTAATCACATCAGATGAGGCAAACACCTGATCCAAAGAGGCATATGTACAAGTATCACTGACCAGCTCCGGATTATGGTATGTATCATACGCCAATACCTTCATCCCCATAGCCTGGGCTATGCGGGCCGTCCCCTGCCCGATGCGTCCGAATCCGATAATACCCATGGTCTTGCCGGCCAGTTCTATTAATGGATGGTTCCAAAAACACCAATCTTTGTTTTTTGTCCAATCTCCCCTCTTTACACAATCCGAATGCTCACCTATGTGATGACACAGCTCAAGAAGCAGCGCTATGGCATATTGGGAAACAGCATCCGTTCCGTAGGTGGGAATATTGGTCACAGTGATTCCTGCTTCCTTTGCAGCCTTGACATCCACCACATTATACCCAGTAGCCAAAAGGCCAATGTATTTGAGTTTCGGGCAGGCCCCCATGATCTCCCTGGAAACAGGTGTCTTATTAGTCAGTATGATTTCAGCATCCCCAATGCGGACAGCAATCTGACTGTGGTCTGTGGTCCGGTCGTACACAGTCAAATCCCCCAGTGCCTCAAACCCCTCCCAACTTAAATCCCCTGGATTTTCTGTATATCCGTCTAATATTACAATCTTCATATATGATTCATCCTTTCTGTTTGCCCAGCGTACCATACAACACTAATCCTCAACTAATGCCCATGCCCGGTTAATCACACGCTTTGTGTTCGCCAGAATGATATCCCCGTTTTCATCGTCCCATGGTTTTACTTCCAGAGACAGGACATAGGGCGTTCTGGGTTTAAAGTAACCTTCTTCCTTTAATACAGTAAAAAAATCTGTCAGTTGTTCCACATCATTAGCACTGTTGGGAAATCCGAATCTAGGATGCTGGTCGCCATAGGCCTCACATCCTTCCTTAACCACCGCGTTTCCAATATGGAAATGAGTGATATAGGGACGCAGGGTCTGTACCACAAACCTGGATGTCTCATAAGTGGTTGGAAAATGGGATAAATCCACCAAAAGTCCAAAGTTATTGTGGGTGGTTCTCATGTCTGCCGCAAACCTGGCTGCATAGGGCGCCGGCCCTATCAGAGCTGCTTTATCCATATCAAAATCAAATACCTCTAGTTCCACCATCATACCTTTTTGTGCCGCATGGGTGCAGACCGACCGGGTGGTTTTTAAGAGCTGTTCGTAGGCTAGATCTTTGGTGTCCTGTTCCCATTTACCTGCCAGAAACGCAATCCCACCTGCCCCCAGATATTCGGCCTCATCCACAGCCTTGATAAGGACCTCCTCAGCCTGTTTTCTTCTGTCCTCATCTACGTCATTTGGGTTAAGTCCTGGCCCTAAGAGGCTGGGCTGCGCCCCAAAGCATACCTTGAGATGGGATTGTTCCAACAGATGCTTTACCTTTTTCCTGGTTTCTTCATCCATGATACTGGTCACCTCAACCGCTGAGAAATATTCATCTGAAGCAATGGACTTTATGGAGTCTAACAAGTCATATGATATCGGCGGATGACTCATCCACTGGATGGTTCCTACCTGGAAATATTTTTGAATTGAATCTTTCATGAGTTTCTCCTTCTGCATATATGATATAATATCCGCCCTATTTAGTCATTTGCCTTTGGAACATTACCTCCCTGGCTCTTGCAGCTATATTCCGGGCACTATACCCATACTTTTCCATGAGCTGGTCAAGGTCACCGGACTCTGCAAATGTCTCGGCTCCTAAGATGGACACGGGCACAGGACAGGCGGCAGCGGCAGCCTCTGCCACCGCGCTTCCCAGACCTCCCCGGACTGAGTGTTCCTCCACAGTGAGTATGGCCCCCGTCCTTCTGGCGCATTTCTCTATAAGCTCTGTATCAATGGGTTCAATGGTATGCATATCCACCACGGTGGCATAGATGCCCTGTTCTTCCAACAGGTCGGCAGCCTCCAGCACGCGGTGAAGTATGGTTCCCGTGGAAATAATGGTAATGTCGCTTCCATCCCTGTGAATGATTCCCTTTCCAATCTCAAATTTCATATCATCCCCATATATTACCGGATGTGGAGCCCTGGATAAACGCAGATATGCAGGCCCCTTGTAATCTGACAGTGCCATGACCGCTTTCTTTGTCTCCATTGCATCTGATACGGATATGACTGTCATACCAGGTATGGACCGCATGGCGGCCACATCTGTGATGGCCTGGTGACTTGCCCCGTCATAGGAATCCGACAATCCGCAGTATGTGCCGCACAGACGCACATTCAGGCTGTCATAGGCAATCAGAGACTGGATGGGATCCAGCGCCCTGGATGTCATGAATACAGCAAATGTATTTACATAGGGAATGAACCCCTCCAACGCCAGCCCGGCTGCCATATTGACCATGTTGAGCTCACTGATTCCCACGTTGAAATAACGGTCCGGATACTCCTTTCCAAAGAGGATTGACTTAGTGGAACCGCCCACGTCCGCTTCCAGCGCAACCACCTTCCGGTTCCGTCCGCCCAGTGCTTTTAATGCCTGTCCATAGGCATCCCGGATAGCTATTTTATCGCTCATGTGCCCTGCCTCCTAACTCCAGCTTTGCCTGCCTGTACTCCTCATCATTGATGGGCTTTCCATGCCATATATTCTTTCCTTCCATAAAGGAAACCGCCTTTCCTTTTACGGTCTGACAGATAATGATTGAGGGCCTTTCCTTCACTGACTTTGCCTCGGATACTGCATCTGTTATGGCAGACACATCGTGACCGTTGCATCTGATTACATTCCATCCAAACGCATTCCATTTGGCGGCAATATCTCCCATGGGCATAATTTCCTCCAAGGTACCGTCCAGCTGTACACCATTATTATCCAATATAGCAATACAGTTTGCTGTCTTGAATTTTGAGCCTGCCATGGCCGCTTCCCATACAGTCCCCTCCTGAATCTCGCCATCGCCCATAACCACATATATATATGCGCTGCTCTCTTTTAACCGCTCCCCCAGTGCCATGCCGATACCGGCTCCCAGCCCCAGTCCCAGGGGACCAGTGGAGAGTTCAATCCCCGGAGTTTTATGTACGCACGGGTGTCCCTGCAGGTGGGAATCCAACTGGCGCAGCCTCCTTAAGTCCTCCTTTGGAAAATACCCCTTATCCGCCAGAATCAGATATAACATGGGCGCTGCATGCCCTTTACTTAGTATAAGTCTGTCCCTTCCCTCCGTATTCGGGTTCTCGGGATCCATGTTCATGATTTCATAGTACAGGGCGGCCAGAATCTCTGTACAAGACAGAGAACCGCCAGGATGACCTGTCTGGATACTGTGCAGCAGGTCAATGAGGTCGCTACGCAGTTGAAGACAATTATTATCTAATTCTAACTTTCTCTCTTCCGTCATATGCTGTCTCCTTTTAAAAATAAACTTTGGCCTCAAAATTAGTCCCTAAAAGCAGCAGTCATATCTTTCACCCACTGTTTTACAAGAGCCTCCCCATCTGCTTCATATGCAAAATAATTGTTTGGTTCCCGTCCCCATAATCCCATATAGTCAATGACTGTCTCTCCGTCGCAAAGTCCCTGGGTCTCAACATCAATTGTAGTATGCAATGTACGGAACCAATGGGGATTAATTAAATATCCTGTGGTGGTTAAATCATTCAGGCCAATCTCACCCTTTTTTCTGTTTGCCTGATTTTCTGCCTTTATCTCGCCTACTTTATTTCCATGCTTATCATATATGGGCTTTGCAGCCTTATTGATACGAAAACTCAACAGTCTGGTCAGAAAATCCGTTACCCTGGTACCCGCCTCGGCAATTGTCTCCAAATCCTCAACTCTCTGTGTAACCATATCACATACATCCAGACCTAGCTGTACCACAGGTATTTTAGAGTTATACACCACCTTAGCTGCTTCCGGGTCTACCATAACATTATAACTGGCCCTGGGCGCCTGATTTCCAGATACTTTAAAGGTTCCCCCCATAAAAATCACTTCTTTCACATGATTTTCAAAATCAGAATCCAATAAAACAGCCATTGCGATATTGGTCATAGGGCCTAAGACAAGAATGGTAATGGGCTCAGGAGCTTCCCTGGCAATGCGTACCAATTCAACCGGAGCATATCCGCTCCTCACCTTTGTACAGGGCATGGGGAACCCCAAATCACCGAACCCGTCTTTACCGTGCATCCAGGATGCTTCAATCGACGGGCGGACCAGGGGGCGGTATGCCCCTTTATACACAGGAATATCCTGGCAGCCGCATACCTCAAGAGTACGCAGCGCATTAACGGCGCACCAGTCTACTCCAACATTGCCGTTGGTAACTGTAATTGCCTTCACGTCAAACTTTCCGCTTGCAAGGACCCATAAAATAGAAGCTGCGTCATCATCACCTGGGTCTGTATCAATAATAACTGGTACTTTAACTGTATTTTCCATACGTTTCTCCTTTTTTATTCGTTATGTAAATAGGTAGTTGTTAACTTCCCAACATCAATTCCGGTAAAAATGTTACGATTGCGGGACAATAAGTTATAAGGAACAGCGTTAACACCAGGAGTATAAACATGGGCATGGCTTTCCTGGCAATCTGCATAACAGGAATCTTGGTTACTGTGTTTGCCATGAATAATGATAAGCCTAAAGGCGGAGTCAACAGTCCTAATGTGGTGTTAAGCGCCATAATAACACCCAGATGAACCGGATCCACTCCCACTGCTGTAAGTGTTGGAAGTATCATTGGTGCGGTAATTAAAATAGACGAGATACCTTCCATAAAACATCCGATTATCAGCAGTGCAATATTAACCAATAACAAAAGCAGATATTTATTGTCTGTAAGTCCAATTAATAACTCAGAAATCATTCTGGGTACATTTTCAAAGGTAATCATGTAAGAAAAACAGGATGCCATCGCAAAAATGGCAGAGCAGCTTCCCAGTGTCTTTCCTGTATTTACAAGAATCCCGGGCATATCCTTCCATTTCAGCTCTTTGTAGACAAACATTCCCAGCAGGAATGAAACCACACAGGCTACGCCTGCTGCTTCCGTAGGTGTAAAAAATCCGGTATAAATCCCACCTAATACTACGATGGGGATGGAAAGAGCTCCGATTCCTTCCGGAAGGGCCTTTATGATTTCTTTAACGGAATAAGCTTCACTGGTTGGAAAATCATACTTTTTGGCATACCAGCATACCTGCAGCATTAGTACAATTCCCATGAGGATACCCGGAACCAATCCCGCCATAAGCAATGCGCCTACGCTTGTCCCAGACACCACCCCGTACATAATCAGAGGCAAGCTTGGTGGAATGATGGGTCCTATGGAAGCAGACGCGCAGGTCAGGGCAGTAGCATACTCCTTGTCATATCCCTGTTCCGTCATCATCTCTATTTCCATTGGCCCTAACGCAGCCACATCTGCGACAGCAGAGCCAGTAACTCCGGCAAACAGCATGGAAGCTACAATATTGATATGCGCCATACCTCCCTTGAATCTCCCCACACACACCTTTGCAAAGTGGATGATTCTTCCCAGACTTCCCCCTTTATCCATAATGTTTCCTGCCAGTATGAACAGCGGAATTGCTACCTGTACGAACGTATTCATCCCCGAAAATTGACGCTGTAAAATGGTCCAGGCAGGAAGATCATGTGTGACAAAATAAAACAGACAGGTTCCTCCCAACACATAGTAAATGGGAATTCCCACTATCAATAAAACTGCGAATATTATAAATACGATTCCCATATGCTATTTCCTTTCTGCTGTCTTTAATTCGCCAATCTTATTTACAATATTGACAATACCAAAATAAATTGCGAATAAATATCCTATCATAGGTCCCAAATAAACATAAAACAGAGGGATACGCAGCTGCGCAGATAAAGTGCCCGCGTTATACGCATAGGCGATGTAGTCTTTTCCTGACCACAATACAATACCCATAAAAAAGCAGCCAAATATAATCCAGAAAATACTCATATAAGCTTTAGCCCTTTCAGAAAAGCCATGGATAAATGCATCCACATTGGACAGCATCCCATGTCTGCTGGCTACGGCAAACCCAAAAAATGTAGCCCAGATGCAGCAATAGGTACTGACCTCGTCCAGCCATACCACCGGTATATTAATATTACGGCCCAATACTCCTATAAAAACAGACAGTCCCAATACTCCCACAAATATCCCTATAAATATGTTCAGGATTTTTTCAAACACAGCCGCTATTTGGTTTAACTCTTTTACAATGCTGTTCTGTTCCTTCATATGTTCCTCCTATCCGCCGGCCTGATGCAGTGCATCCGGCTTTTGCCCAGGTGTTACTTTAATTCCATTATTTTTTTTGCAATGTCCTGCACCCATGGTTCCATCTGTTTTAAATACTTCTCGCGCACAGGGGCAATGGTTTCATGAATGGCATCTACATCAATATCAATCATTTCTACTCCCTGTGTTTTTAGATATTTAATATCATCTTCATTAATCTGGTTTGCCACTGTATTTAACTCGGTCAGACAGTCCGCCATGCATTCATCCAAAACAGACTTATACGCATCCGGCAATTTCTCATACAAAGGTTTGGAGATTACTAAATACATAGGAGAGGCAAAGATCTTAGGTTCCGCCATATATTTCACATGGTCATAAAAATTCATGGTACGCACACTTGTAGGAACATGGTCCAATCCATCCACCACTCCTAACTGCAGGCCGCTGTAAAGCTCAGACCAGGCGGTTGTAGTGGAGTTGCATCCCAAAGCCTGGAAGGTATCAACTAATACCGGTGATCCCATGACGCGGATCTTCTGTCCCTGAAAATCTGATACGGTCCGTATTGGCTCTTTTGTGAACAGCATACGGAAATAATCCTGGTAATAACCAACTGCTATAATATTATTATCTAAAGCCTGCTTCTTAAGTGGCTCCATGATTTCATCACTGTTCATCGCTTCCTTCAGAGCTGATTCACTGGAAAACACTCCCGGCAGATTTATTACATCAAAAGACGGCACAAAGTTAGCCAGAAGGGTGACACTGGCAAGGTTTCCGGCAATTGTCCCCATTTGCATTCCTTCAATAACTTCTTGTTC
Source organism: Enterocloster sp. 210928-DFI.2.20 (assembly GCF_020554465.1). Classification (NCBI taxonomy): domain Bacteria; kingdom Bacillati; phylum Bacillota; class Clostridia; order Lachnospirales; family Lachnospiraceae; genus Enterocloster; species Enterocloster sp. 210928-DFI.2.20. The sequence continues at coordinate 71,597 of NZ_JAJCHK010000016.1, read as the reverse complement.
AGAGCCAAGAGTACCTGAATGATAAATTTCAATTTTAAACTTTCCGTCTGTCTTCTCAGCCACCGCCTTTGCCATATTTTCAGCGGCAATATTCATAAAATTATCCGGCGACTGAGTATGGGATATTTTCCATGTGATTTCAGGCAGGTCCTCCGATGCCTGATTTCCTGTCGCTGTCTGCTGCTCCTGGTTAGTGCTTTGCTCTTTTGCGGCAGACGCGCTATTAGAACTTCCCCCACATCCGGTCAATAATGATGAACCCAATGCCACTGACATAATGATACCGACTGCTTTTTTCATCCTTTTCATTTTTCCTTCTCCTTTTATCGTTCGCTTTTAACTTTTATTGTACTGTTGGATTAGCGGTTTCAGGTATTGTATGGATGTCTTAGCCATCTTATCAGGATCTTCCCCCGGAAGTATCTCTACCGATACCCAGCCATCATAGTCTGCCATTCTCAATGCGTCAAAAACACCCTGAAAATCTATGTGCCCCATTCCCGGCGCATATCGGTTGGAATCCGCAAGGTGAACATAACGTATCCATTTTTTGTTTCTCATAAGGCTTTTTCCAATATCATCATCCTCTATGTTCATATGAAAAACGTCTGGCTGTAATCCGCAATTCGTCCTGCCCACCTGTTCCAGAATAGCAGCGCCTTCATCAACACTGTTAATAAAATTTATCTCATACCTGTTAACCGGCTCCAATATCATTTCCACATTATACTGCCCTGCGATATCACATATTTCCCTCATTGTCTCTATAAACCGTTTTTCTGTCATCTGCCGTGAGGACCCTTCTGGTATGAATCCTCTGGCCCGTCCTATATTTACCTTTCCTCCAAATACGGAAGCCAGCTTAATTAGACCGGCAAATACTCCTACTGTCTCTCTGTGTATCACGGGGTCCTGATGAGTGAAGTACATTCCTCTGTCTGCAAATACCTGTCCCGTGGAAATGCAGCTTACCTCCATTCCATATAGTTCCAACCATTGCTTTAACCTGCCTTCATCAATCTCAGACGCATCCTTAAGAGCCAGCTCCACCCCATCATAACCACATTCAGAAGCCTTTATTATAGATTCCTTAAATCCTCTCCATACGACAAACGCGCTTTCCTTTGCCTCACTTCCTGCTACGGTAACCGCTATCTTCATGTCAATCTCCATTCTTATCTGTTAAAATCATGAAATAATTCCTCCTGCTGCGGAGTGATTGGCTGGCTTAGATGTTCCTCAGCCTCTCCAATCAGTTCCAGGGAAATGGAATGCCGTCCCGCTTCATACTCAGTATCCAGCCATGCATCCAGAATATCCAGTGCCTCCAGTTCACCTATCACTTTCCCTCCCAGACACAACACATTGGAATCATTATGGGCTCTTGTCATCTTTGCCATATATGTATCGGTACATAATGACGCCCTGACCCCCTTAAACCGGTTGGCTAATATACTCATACCGATTCCGGTTGAACATATAAGTATTCCTCTGTCTGCCTCACCCCTTGACACTGCTCCGGCAATCTTTGCTGCATAATAAGGATATCTTACAATTTCCCTGGTGCTGCTTCCTGTATCTATATAAGCAATCCCCCTTTTTTTTAGATGTTCCATAATTGATTGTTTCAACTCATATCCACCATGGTCATTTCCAATATAAATCGGTTTCTGTAACATGATTTATTCCGCCTCTCAACTCCTAAATTTCTCATCCTCTTCCCATGCCAAACCTTCTACGCCGGGAGGGGGTGAATCGTTTCATTTTACTTTCAAAATATAATCATCTTACCATTCCGACACTTTCTCTGATAATAAGATGATTTTCCAATGTGATTCTCTTTGTTGTATCCATGCTTTCCTTTCCATTTATGCAAGCATGTAACATTTTCAGACACTCTGTCCCCATATTATACTTCGGTTGATGGACCGTGGTTAATGCCGGATTTGACAGGTTGCTCATTTCGATATCATCGTATCCAATAATTGAAATATCCTGAGGTATACGGTACCCCATGGTCTGTACGCCCTTCATGGCGCCAATTGCCATCATATCGTTGGCTGCAAAAATTGCGGTGGGAGGGTCAGGCAGACTCATTAATTGTTTCGCCAACCGGCATCCGCTCTTCCAACTGTAATTGCCGCTGACAACATATTCCGGCCTGTAGCAAAGCTTTCGAGATTCCAGATAACGTTTGTATGCATCCAGCCTGCATTGACTGGAATAAGACTCCATCATGCCTGTAATCATGGCAATCTGACTGTGTCCGTTCTGTCCCAGAAAATTCATTGCACATATAACGCCTTGAACATCATCTGCATTAACAACATGAAACTCATTCCTGATGTCAATGCTTGCATCGCCTAATACCAGCGATGTTCTCTCTTTAACCTCCAGCAATTCACTGTGCTCCAGACGCGGCTTTAACAGAATAATCCCGTCAACGCCTTTGGAAAGTAATGCTTTTATATATGCCCTTTCCTTTTCCGTATCCCTATCATCATTACATAAAAATACGGTCAGTCCTTCCCGTCTTGCCGCGTCCTCAACGCCTCTTGCCAATTCCGGATAATATGGGTTGGTTATGCTGGGAATAATCAAGCCAATATTTTTAGTCGTTTTTGTCCTGAGGGCACTGGCTGTCATATTGTAATGAAAACCCACTTCCTTCATTGCATTATAAACCTTACGTTTGTTACCCGGCCTCACACTATTTTTACCGTTTAAAACATTGGATACGGTTCCCAGGGAGACTCCTGCAACCCTCGCAACATCTTTTATCGTTGCCATCTTCCTTTACCCCCGCATACTATAATTTAAGCTTCCCTAAAATAAAACGTTTCATTTTATGGTCAAATTATATCAGTATGTACAATATATGTCAATAATATTTGTGCAATATGTCGTTATGCATAGGTTTTAATCATTTTTTTATACTAATTTGCACAATAATTTCAATCTTTTTAAACGCAAAAATGAAACGGTTCATTTTTTAGGCCGGTCCATGCCATTATACACTTTCACCATTTACTTTTTAATACATGCTCTGGTATTAAATGCCTTTATATGTTAGAATGACGAAAGAATACACTTTATACGGAAAGGAATAACCGCTGTTATGTCAGAAATCAAAGAGCAAATCATTGAGTCAAAACCGCTGCGGGAACAGGTTGCAGATATTGTGAGGGGCATGATTTTAAGGGGTGAGATCAAAGCCGGGGAGCAAATCAGTGAACGTACCATTGGACAAATGCTTCATGTGAGTACTACCCCTGTAAAAGAAGCATTTCGCTCACTGCAGGCCGAGGGTCTTATCTATACCCGGCCGCGACGCGGCTCATTCGTATCCGAGATATCAATTGATAATATGCTGGAAATTGCTTTCATGAGAAGTGCATTGGAAGGGGTGGCCGCATATTATGCTGCTAAAAATGCCACTGACAGTCAATTAGTTGAAATGAGCAGGATACTGGATGTAGTGTATCCATTGCTTTCCCGTAAAGATGAGAAGTCACTGGAGGAAATCCAACAGTTCAATGTTTCTTTTCACTCAATTATCCGCCAGACATGTAACAATAACTATCTTGTGCATCAGATAGAAACCCTGCGCACCATTGATCATAGTTTCCGCAAAGCAGCACGTATGAAATATATTGAGGAACCCATTCCTGCCCATCAGGAACATAAAGAGATACTTGCCGCGATATCTTCTCATAATTCCTCATTAAGCGAGAAGCTTATGGTTTCGCATATCCGACGGGTAGCTCTTTTTGTTGCTGACTGTGCGAAAAAAATCCAATAAAATTAAAATATAATAAAACCTATTGACATTTCCATTTCACTGTGCTAGTTTAATATTACACCATCTGATATACCAGATATCAGATATCAAAAACTATATAAATTGGAGGTACACACATGAAACGCAGCGAATTGGTAAATGTATTTGGTACAGAGCATCCGGTATTAGGCATGATCCATCTCCCACCGCTCCCTGGCTCTCCTTGCTATGGAGGTAGTATGGATGATGTGATTACCCATGCCCTTCGGGATGCGGAAACCCTGTCCGGCAATGGGGTCTCATCCATGATTATTGAGAATCTGGGAGACTATCCCTATTATCCTGAAACAACAGAACCGGAAACCGTTGCGGCAATGACCAGGGTTGCACTGGAAATCCGCAAACGTTATGATATGCCATTAGGTATCAATATCCTGAGAAACTCATGGAAAGCAGCCATGGCTGTTGCCGCGGCTGCAGACTGCCAGTATATTCGCTTAAATGTCCTTACAGACGCTACTGTAACAGATCAGGGACCCATCGTAGGCAAGGCACATCTTCTGGCAAGATACCGTAAAAGTATTGATGCTGAAAATGTTATGATTTTTGCTGATATTTATTGTAAACATGGGTCACCCATGACCCCAAGAAGTTTGGATACGGTAGCAAAGGAGATGATTGGGCGCGGCATGGCGGACGCTCTGATTGTAGATGGAGCCGATTCTTCCCAGCCTGCGCCAATGGAAAAGATTCAAGCGGTACGAAACGCAGTTCCTGATACCCCTATTTTCCTGGGCAGCGGAATGACAGTCAATACTACTGATTATCTGAAAACAGCGGACGGGTGTGTATTCGGATACGGAACAAAACCCAGCGGGGATATGAACGATCCGGTTGACGGACCAACCGTAAGACAATTCATGAAACAGGTAAAACAGCTGTAATGACTTTGGTCCGGCGTTCATTCATACTCTCCCTGCTATTCGGAATATGGGCCTGGTTTGCTGAAATTACGGGACTTATCACTTGGGCAGGAGCCGCCGGCTGCACTACATATTTTGCCTGCTGCGGCTGTGGGCAGGATGCTGGCAAGGGTATCTGGTCTAATTTAAGCGGCATTTTTTGGGCTGCATTATCTCTATGGTTAACGGACCGGAATATTAATCCGTACCTGCTCATGGCTATCTCCACCTTTATCATGTGCCTCCAGAGCCTGCATCCCTGGTTGTCCTTTACTTCCGGAACCTTTGTCGGATGCTTCTGTACATTTGCCGCTGATGGTCCTTCTATTACATTAACACTTTCTCTTATTATGGGAAATGGTATAGGATTGGCCAGCAGCTATTTGTCTGATATGCATTTTACACACAGGTACCGCCTGAACAATTAACAAATTAATAGAGGGTATCCCAGATCCTGACTGCCAGGTTCTAAAGATACCCTCTCATTATTTCTAAGCACCCCATATTATATTAATCTGCTCTCATCTGCATATGCCACACTTTCCCGCTCCATAATACGTGTCTCTAACATAATGTGGCGTTTATCTTCCGGAATAGCCTCCCCGGCCAGAATACGCCCAAGAAGCCTGAAGGCGGCTACCCCTACTTCATATTTAGGCTGAAGCACCGTGGTTAGGGAAGGAGTACATAATTTGCCCATCTCAATACCATCAATCCCCATAACAGATATATCTGCAGGTACTCTGTATCCCATGGATTGAACAGCCTTCATCGCTCCCATGGCCATCATATCATTAGCAGCCAATATAGCGGTGGGTGCCGTTTCCAGTTTGACAAACTCTTTTGCAACAGCATACCCGCTCTTCCAGCTGTAATCCCCATAAGCTACATACTCAGAGCGATACGATATGTTTCGCGATTCCAGGCTTTTTTCATAGGCTCTCATCTTGCCAAATCCGGAAGGCGATTCCATAAGTCCGCTAATAAATGCAATCTTCCTATGTTTATATTGAAAAAGCAAGTTCATTGCCTGAATCACCGCCATATATCCATCCGAGCTGACTGTCATCAATTCCTGGTCACTGCGATAATCCCAATCTTCTACAACAAGGGCAATCTGACTGTTCAGTCTGCGCAGTTCCTCCTGGCCGGATTTAGGTTTCAAAAGTATGATTCCGTCTACGCCTTTACTTAAAAGGGCACCTATATAGTTCCTTTCCTTTTCCTCCTCACGGTCACTGTTACAAAGAAATACGGTAAATCCTGCTTTTCTAGCCTCGTCTTCCACGCCTCTTGCCAGTTCAGGGTAAAATGGATTGACAATTGTGGGGATAATCAACCCTATATTTTTCGTTGTCTTAGTCCTGAGGGCACTGGCTGTCATATTGTACTGAAACCCTAACTGGTCAACCGCCTTATAAACCTTCTCGCGATTCTGCAGACGAACACTTTCCTTTCCATTAAGCACATTAGAAACCGTTCCAATGGAGACTCCGGCTACTCGTGCCACATCCTTGATTGTTACCATTTAGTTCCTCCCTACAGTGAATGTAACGATTCATAATATTCCATTTCATGGTAACATCCTTTTCAGATCTCGTCAACTTAGTTTTATGCCAGCTGCTATATGGACCAGTCCTCTCTTATAAATACCTCCCCGGTTTAAGACCTCCCCAGTTCTGCTCCCCTACTCCACAAACAAAGCCGTGGAATAATACCGGTCCCCGCTGTCAGGCAGCAGTGCGACAATGGTCTTTCCCTCATTCTCAGGCCGCCTGGCAACCTCAATCGCAGCATACAGTGCAGCCCCCGATGAAATACCGGTAAGAAGTCCCTCTGTCCTGGCCAGCATCTTTGCTGTTGCAAAGGGCGCTTCATTATCCACTGTTATGATTTCATCGTATACGCGGGTATCCAGAACCTTGGGTATGAATCCGGCTCCAATTCCCTGAATCTTATGAGGGCCGGCATTTCCTCCGGAAAGAACCGCTGATGTGGACGGCTCCACAGCTATTACCTTGATGCGGGGATTCTTTTCCTTCAAGTATGTTCCGGTCCCTGTAAGGGTGCCTCCTGTTCCCACGGAAGCCACAAATATATCTACCTGTCCGTCCGTGTCCTGCCAAATTTCCGGACCCGTACTCTCCATATGAGCCCTGGGATTCACCGGATTATCAAACTGACCCGGTATGAAACTGTCCGGAATCTCTTTTGCCAGCTCCTCCGCTTTCTCAATGGCACCGCTCATCCCCTTCTCACCAGGTGTGAGCACAATCTCAGCCCCATATGCCTTCAGTATATTGCGGCGCTCCACGCTCATGGTATCCGGCATGGTCAGTATCATCCTGTAACCTTTGACTGCCGAGACAGCGGCCAGACCAATGCCGGTGTTGCCTGAGGTAGGCTCAATGATAACGGAACCCGGTTTCAGCCGGCCGGTACGTTCCGCGTCCTCAATCATGGCCTTCCCAACTCTGTCCTTTACACTCCCAGCCGGATTAAAGTACTCCAGCTTCACAAGAAGACGCGCTTTCAGCTGTTCCTTCTTCTCGATGTTGGTCACCTCTACCAACGGGGTGTTGCCTACCAGCTCAATGGCTCCCTTATAAATCTTAGACATAACTTCCACCGTTCCCTCACAGGCGTGCAGGGCCTTTCTTATTTATTCATAGTTTGTCACTAGGTTTTCTAGGATTATATGTCCGGGGAGGCAATTTGTCAAGTATTAATTCATGCAAAGATGCAGTGATTCGTAATGGATTCATAATTCTGCAGATTTATAAATTAACCCTTGATGCTTGCTTTTGTGTGCATATAATGTTATATTGTAACAACCAGACGATAGAGGAATATAAGTATCTGTCGCTCATTATCCTATATTTTATAATATCTATATGTATCTGGGTCTTAATGATCCATCTTAGTATTCTGCCCCGTATGTGTCGGGCAATGATTTCCATTCTATCATAAACTACACAATGAATCTGCTAATATATAAAAGGCAAAGGTGCTATTGTCTGGCTTAAGAGAAAACGTTATAATGGGGATAGGTTCTTATATGGCTTGCCGGAACAGGAGGCTGTATGGGTGAAAGAAACCTGCGTGAGCAGGGAGAAACAAATGGATTCGGTCAGTTGGAGGACAAGGTAATGAAAACAGCAGCTCAGTTTTTCGGGGAGGATCTGCTTCCCTATATAGGCGTAAAGGGAAAAATCCTTACAGTTGCGCCTACGGAGCATGTTCATCTGGAGATGCGCAGGCTGGAAGAGGATTTTAATTTCATCATGGAAAAGGGAGCAATACGGCATCTGGAGTTTGAGAGCGACAACATCACGGAACAGGATTTAAGACGCTTCCGGGAATATGAAGCATACATAGGAATGATATACAGTGCTCCTGTAATGACAACCGTGATCTGTACTTCCAATACAAAGATCCAGAAAAAGGAACTGATTAATGGGGACAGTGTCTACAGGATAGAGGTGGTACGGCTAAGGGACAGGAATGCCGATAAGGTCTTTAAAAAACTGAGACAGAAAATCCATAAAGGTAAGAGACTGCGCCGCCGTGACATTTTTCCCCTGCTCCTGACGCCATTGATGTCAGGGGATATGGAAATGAGTGAGCGTATTTATCAGGGCATGGAGTTTCTCCAGTGTGAAGAACTGCAAGTAAGCGCTGATGAGAGAAAAAGGATGCAGTCCGTACTGTATGCACTGGCTGTAAAGTTTTTGAGCAGAAATGAATTAGAGCGAATAAAGGAGAGGATTGGAATGACTGTATTAGGAAAGATGCTTTTGGAGGAAGGGATAGAAAAAGGAATTGAAAAAGGAATTGAGAAGGGTATAGAACAAGGAATGGAGCAAGGTGTAAAACAGGGGCAGGGGCGTGTCAATGCTCTTATTGTAAAGCTGGCAGAAGCCGGAAGGATGGAGGACATCGTACGGGCTGCATCGGACCGTGAGTACCAGGATCGTCTGTTTAGTGAATTCGGATTATAACCTAGAAATACCGGCATATCAGAGAAGGGTGAAACTCTCTGGTATGCCGGTATTTTATGAAACCTTCCTAAATCATATTTTTTTATCTTGTCAGTTCCGCCATAACTCCATTTGAGTCAAAGGTATAGGACACACCATCAATATCCATGGTAGTATCATGAATCATGACGCCATTGGTGTCCAGATAATACCAGGCACCATCCACCTCAACCCATCCTGTCTGCTTCACATACCCCTTCATGTAGTACCATCTGCCGTCCACATGCTTCCATCCGTCAGCAGGAATCACGGCACTGTAATCCGTAAATGCCAGCTCGATGGTCACATTGCCGTTAATGCCATCCACTGAACCGGTATCAGTGCACTGCCAGATAGTGCGGTTTGGATAACTGTTCACAGTCCCGTATCTGGCATACCATATATCATAGGGAATCTGGCCGGTGTCCATATTTCTGGTCAGCCATTCATTGTTCCCATATACCACCGGATGATACCCGGCATCAGAAATGGTCTTACAGAATGCGTTTACATTGTCTGTTATCTGCTGCCTGGTCAGTCCGTTGTCCAGAAGATGCTGGGATTCCACATCATAGGCAATGGGATAGGATATGGGGAAATCCTTAATTACCTTCAGCACGAAATTGGCCTCGTCAATGGCGGTCTGTACGTCCAGAGCCTGGGTATAGAAAAACACCCCGGTGTGAATGCCGTTTGCAAATGCCTCTGTGACATTCCTGTCAAAATAAGGGTCTTTATCCTTATAATAGCCCACCCGTATCATGGCAAATGACACGCCGTCCGATGCCACCCTGGACCAGTCTATACCGTTTTCATTGGCCCGGTTCTGGTACTTGGTCACGGTGATGCCCTTTTCCAGCGCCCCTGCTATGGGCGCTCCTGACGCATCCACATACTGCCCGTTCTCCAGTGACCAGGGCTGGGCCCCGTAAGCTGCTGCCGGCGCAAACAGCGACATGGCGCCTATAATGGCCGCCGCCGCGCATGCTGCCGCCCTCTTTCCCTTCGTTACCGACTTTGCAGACTTTCCCGACGCTCCGGTCCTTCCCGGCCCTCCCGTCTTTCCCGGTCCTTCTGTCTTTCCCAGCCCTCCCGTCTTTCCCGACTCTCCAATCTCTCCCATCTTTCCAGCCTTCCCCAATATCCTCATATCATCCACCTCATACTCTCAAATTCCATATTAATCCATATGTTTTTTATTTTAGCACAAAGGCCTCTCCATCGTGTTGAGGTTTTCTTAATGTTTCCTTTCAACTTAAGAGTATATGATGGCCTCCGGCCTAGAAGTTAAATTCATTTTCCCAGTCAAAGTCCCCGGATTCCTCCAGGCTCCGGGGCCAATGGCCGCACCAGTCCGGCACTTGGGGATGCTCTACCCGATCCAGACTGGGGGTATACGGCTTTAGATCCAGCACAGGACTTCCCTGCCTGGCATCTGCATAAGCAATGTAGATAACACCGGCCTCATGGTCTATATAGAGAATCTGCACCACGCTAAGGGCAATGGGATTAGGCCTCTGGGGGGACCGGGTTGCAAATATGCCCATTGTATCCGGCCCCTGCTTATAGGGGCTTTCCGCCTCAAGTACGCTCCTGTTTTCCTCATCGTCGCAGCCGTCAAACCACCAGAGTATGTCTGCATGTCCAAAGCCCTCCAGGGACTTAAGGGCCGGGATGTATTCCGGCAGGAGCTTTACGTACATACCATCCTTGCCCATTTCCATTGTGCCAATCTGTTTTACTGTAAATTGTTTCATACTGAAACCTCCTTCACTTGATATAGGCTGAGTTTAAACCCTCTCACGGTGTCAGAGTCAATATGCGCCGGACCGGTGTTTGTACTTCTGTAAGGAATTTCTGGGAATCAGATTCATCCCAGGAGCCTATATGGCAAATCTGCCGGCTTGGCCCGGCTATTTCATACTGGCGGTGTTCTTCCATCCAGCAGGCAAAGGCATGATAGGATAATCCGATATTTTCATATGGACCATAGACCATAATACAAGCCATATCCTCCACAGGCTCTGTCTCCCTGTAGCAGAAACCGCCCTTGTCCGCTCCTTCTCTTTCCACCATAACCCCCACCTCTATATCTACTCCGTCCTCCGTGGTCCCCCCATTGTGATAAATGGCAAGATTGTTAGTGCCTGGGCTCAGTTTTATCTGTTCTTCCCTCACAAAGGCATAGAGCTGTTCCCACAGCCTCCCTTCACAATAATAATCTGCCACAGTTTTCCTCAGGGACAAAATCTTACAGCCGGGAACAGACTTTATGGTCACGTTATAATGGGTTTCAATGGTGCTTTCTTTAAAATCTCTCATGGCAATTTCTATCTTCCGTATGCGCTGCTGTTCCAGCCGGATTGAATCTAAAAGCTGTCTTTTCTTGTCCTCCAGATATTCTGTCACACCGCTGCTCTCCCAGCATTCCATTACAGCACCGATCTCCGTCACATTAAAGCCCATATCCCTGAGCAGGCATATTTTCTGCAGGACAGGTATCTGGTCTGTGGTATACATCCGGTACCCGGTAAATTTGTCAATAACAGCAGGCGTTAAAAGCCCTGCATTATCATAGTAGCGAAGCATCCTTACCGATACCCTGGTTAGCTTTGAAAATGCTCCGATGCGGAACATAAAGCCACCTCCCTTCATCTGTTGTATCCAGTATACCGTCTCTTTCGGCATACTACAATGCACCGCCTGAACCTACCGGTCCATAATCCTGCAGAATATCACCGCAACCACTGTGCTGATAAAGGTAGCCGCCAGGGCAGGCCCTACAATGGCTGTGGGATTTACGCTTCCATACTGGCTCCTGTATGCAATCATATTCATGGGTATAAGCTGTAAGGAGGATATGTTGATAATGAGAAATGTACACATCTCATTGCTGGCAGTCCCCTCCTGCCTGGCCGCACCGCCCATCCCGCGCTCCTCCTCCACCTTTTTCAGCTCTTCCATGGCTTTTAAGCCGGCCGGCGTTGCGGCCCATCCCAGGCCCAGTATGTTGGCAATCATATTGACGCTTATCTGTTTCCTTGCCTCCCCATCCGGGTCCAGCCTTGGAAAAAGGAAGGTGAGTACCGGTCCCATTCTTCTTGCCAGCTGGTCCACCAGTCCGGAGCGGTGCCCGATCTCCAGCACCCCTGTCCACAGGGTCATGACACCCAGCATGGTGATGCACAGCGTCACAGCCTCCTTCGATGCCTGGATTGCCCCATCGGTCACCGCCGTCATCTGACCGTGAAGCGCCCCCCAGAGTATTCCTGTCAGTGTCATTCCTGCCCATAAATAATTCAGCATGTTTCTCCGCCTGTTTCATGGCATTCTTATTCCATTCTATTCCCGGTCCCGCTATATATTCCCATATCGGCACCCCATATGAACTATTTCACCCAATCATTCCCAAATATTCATAATTGCGCTTTCTCCGTAAGAATTATTACATGGGCTTGCGTAAAATTTACAGTTCATTACGTTTACATAACTTCTATTGACCCTGGAGCGGCTCCATAGTATATTCTCACCATGTCAGTGATGACAACGTGCGGCGCCGGCCAGAACACCGGCGAAACGGCAGCCGCATCCCCCTAAAAGACAATTAAGGTGATAATCCTGAAATCAATGGACTGAATGACAGACTGAAAGGAGACATGATTATGAAAAGACAGGCAAAATGGTTTCTGATTCCATGTGCAGCCATGGCCCTGACCCTGGGAAGCGCACTGGTATCATTTGCAGCCACCGGATGGGCTGAGGAAAACGGCGAATGGGTCTATTATAACAACGATGGCAGCAAAGCCACCGATGTATTCAAGAAATCCGGCAACAACTGGTTCTATCTGGATTCCGACGGAAACATGGCTAAAAACCAGCTGATTGAGGACGATGACAATTATTTCTATGTCAACTCAGCAGGGGCAATGGTCACTAACCAGTGGCGCTCTATTGAAAATGAAGACGCAGGCTCAGACGAACCGGATGAGTGGTGGTACTATTTCCAGTCCAACGGCAAGGCTGTAAAGAAATCCGGAAGCAGTGACAATGTGAAGTTCGTTACCCTTCCCACCTCCACCGGACAGGCAAAGTTTACCTTTGACGACGAAGGACGCATGCTCTACGGATGGATTGACGAGAGCGGCGAAATGCTGACGGATGACGATGCCTGGAAGAGCGGCATGTATTATTGCAGCGATAACGGCGACGGCCGCATGGCCACGGGATGGAAATATATCACAGCTGTAAATGACGAGGACGACGACAGGGAAGGGGATGGATACTGGTTTTATTTTTCCACCAACGGCAAAAAGACCGCGGACAACGACTCCAAGAAAATCAACGGCCGGAAATACCGATTTGATGAAAACGGCGCAGCCCACTTTGAATGGTATAACAATCCCGGCACCGCCTCCTCCTCTACCGTAAACAAATACTATAACACAGAGGAAGAATGCTGGATGTCCACCGGCTGGTTTAAGACCGTTCCCAGCGAGGATGTGGATCCGGAGGCCCACGACGATGATGAGGCCCACTGGTTCTACGCAGAGTCAAACGGCAGCCTGGTAACGGCCCAGATTAAAAAAATAAACGGACAGTACTACGGATTTGATGTAAACGGAAAAATGCTTCAGGGTCTCTACCGCATTGAATTTGAGGAGAATGGAAAGACCATCCGATCTGCTGAGGAGATTGAGGACGTGGACGAACTCCCGGATGAGGACGAGGACGGCGTATTCGTATACTATTTCGGTGATTCTCCTAAGGAAGGCGCCATGAAAACAGGCACCATGACCATGGAAATCGACGGCGACAAGTACTACTACAGCTTTGAGAAATCCGGCAGCAAAAGAGGGGCCGGAACAGACGGCATTGACGGTGATTCCATCTACGTGAAGGGAAGAAGGCTGGAAGCCGAGGAGGGCACCAAGTATCAGCCGGTTACCTATAAGGATGAAACCTATCTCATCAGTACTTCCGGTAAGCTGGTAAAGAACAAGAAGAATGTAAAGGATTCCGACGATGTATACTACAAGACAGACAGCAAGGGCAGAATCCTGGATTCAGGCACGGAAAAACTGGACTAACGGGAGAGTCAAGCCAGAACCGCGCAGGTAAGTCACCTGCAGAATTACCGGATGAATTATCAGGTGGGATTACATGAAAACATCCGTATAATGAAAATCAAACATCCGAATGGAGAAAATCCCCACTTGACATCCCCCGGGGTACATGAGGTATACTGGTAGTACAACATAACAGGGCGGCCCGGAATCCCTTGGATTCCCGGACCGCCCCTAACCGGTTTTATAACCTATTTACAGAAAGGACGTTTTATTATGAAGCAGCTGAAGAAGCTGGCTTGCCGCGCTGTACAGGAATTATCCATAACCTTTCCCCCAAAGACTGTGTTATCCATCATCCTTGGTACAGCCATTACCACCTTTGGCATCTACAATATCCACCAGCAGGCGGATATAACGGAGGGAGGTATTCTGGGATTGATTCTGCTCTTTCATTTCTGGTTCGGCATGTCATCTTCCATACTGTCACCTGTGCTGGACGCCTTAAGCTATGCCCTGGGCTTTCGTTTCCTGGGCAAGGAATTCCTTAAGACCTCCATCTTCGCAACCATATGTATGGCCGGATTCTTCCGGCTCTGGGAACTGTTTCCCCCGGTACTTCCAAGTCTGGCTGACTACCCCCTTCTGGCGGCTCTGGCAGGCGGATGCTTCATCGGTACCGGATGCGGCCTGGTGGTCCGCCAGGGAGCTTCCTGCGCCGGGGACGACGCCCTGGCCCTGGTCATCTCCAAGGTTACGGGCTGCCGCATATCCAGGGCATACCTGCTGACGGACGTATCCGTACTGGTACTGTCCCTGTCGTATATTCCCGCAGGACGTATCGTATATTCGCTTATAACAGTGACCGTATCCTCCTTTATGATTGACTTCATCCAGAACTTCGGCATTCCCAGAAAGGATGAGGACAACGGCAAGGAAACTGCGGCTGATAACGGGTAAGGATACACCGGCTGATAACGGATACGGATACGGGTAAGAACTCTTACCCGTATCATACCGGCGATGCAATCCTTTTAAAAGGCATATAGATTTCCAGACAATATGTAGTCCTGTCCTTTGCGAAAAAGGACGTCATATCATTGGCGTATACGCACTCCATGGGCTCCAGGCCATGTTTATGGGCCCATTGGACCATCCTGTGAATCATATCAAAATCCGGAAGGGTATATTCTGATTCAATAATGGTATAGATACATTCCGGCTCCTCCGTCATAGAGTACAGACTACGGTCAAATTCCTGGCCCAGCCCCTTCTCCAGTCCCTCATAGAGCAGGAGCTGGGTTCCTTTTTCCTCCAGGTCCTGTCCCGTGTATGTGAGTACATTATAAAAATAAGCCATATCCAGTCCCGGAATGGTAGAGGAGAGCTTAAACCACGTTCTTAACCCCTCCTGCAGGTCGGAACAGTTGGCCATGACAAATGCTTTGGGGAATTTTCTTATGGAATACCTGCCCATACACGCCTCTATGCGGCTTATATCCTTTTCCACCAGCTTAAGCCTCATGATTGCCTGGCTGTGCCGCCTGAGGGCTTCCTCCTCCTCGGCCATGCGCTGCCTGACATGCTGTCTCATAGCGGATGTGGAGTTCTGTCCGCTCATAAGACCTCCTATCTCTTCCAGGCTGGTATTCATTTTTCTGTGATAAAGTATGTACATCAATCTGTAGATATCATCCTCTGAATAATATCTGTACCCATTTTCCTTCTTATCTGCACGGATGATTCCTTTTTTCTCATAAAAACGCAGGGCATCCCTGCTCAGACCGACCATCTGGGCAACGTCACCTATGAGATACCCCCCTGTTTTCTCCGCCAACGCTTTTTCCATCTTCACACCCTCTGTTTCATTCAGTTTTTTCATAGCTATATTTTAAGACCTACCCTTTTGAGGGTCAATGGGCAGGCGGAAAATGAAAGAGAACCGTAATAAAAATGACAGATGGAAGGTCATGGGACAGCCCTGGATATCCGATGGTGGATAATGTGGATAACTTGTGGATATCTTTGTTAATTATCTGGGGATAAGGGTTGTCCCATTGTACCGGATAACATAAATTCCTTGTAAAATAAGGAAAAAAGAGCCGGCATTAAGCCAGCTCTCCTGTTAATTCCTTCATAACGTTATCCACAGTATCAATTTTTTCCGCACGGTAAGCATTGCTTCCGCAGAACAAAAGGCCATGGTCCGTGTCGCCCTCCGCCGCATATACCAGTGCCATGGTAATGCAGTAGGGAATGGTCCTGATGTCACAGTGCTCCAGGCACTGGAAGCAGGACTTGATGGCCGGCCTGGTGCCGCCCTTTATCTGACTTAAGAAAGGATTTAAGATTGCCCTTCCCGGCATGCCCACAGGACTCTGGGTGATGACAATATCTTCCTTTCCCGCATTTATATAAGCCTGCTTATAGGCGTCAGAGGAATCGCACTCCTGGGTCGTCACAAACCTGGTGGCAACCTGGACGCCGTCAGCCCCCAGCTCAAGCTGGTGCATCACATCTTCATGGGTGTATATGCCGCCGGCAGTGACCACAGGTATATGCCTGCCATACTTGGCTCCATATTCCTCCACTACCTTTATGACAGCCTTTACCTCCCGGTCATAGGCCTCCCGGTCATAGGTGGCCGGCACATCGGAAGTGTCGGCGCCATAGGCAGATAACTGGTCCAGTGAGAATCCCAGATGGCCTCCGGCCAGCGGTCCTTCCACCACAACCAGATCCGGGGCAATGTGGCATTTCCTGTCCCACATCTTGCAGATGACCATGGCTGATTTGGCAGATGATACAATGGGAGCCAGCTTGATCCTGCGGTCCGGCTTCTTCTCCATCTCGGCATAGGCAGCTTCCACGTATTCCGGCAGGGACACAGGAAGTCCGGCACCTGATATGATAATGTCAGCGCCTGCCTTCACAGCCTCCTTAACCCACATGTCATAGTGCTTGGTAGCCACCATGATATTGAAACCAATCGCGCCCTGGGGTGCGATTTCTCTGGCCAGTTTCATCTCCCTGCGGATGGACCTTAAGTTTGCTTCCACGAAATTGGTGGTGAAATCCGGCTCCCTGAAACCAATCTGGGCAGCTGAGATAATGCCCATGCCGCCGGCTTTTGCCACGGCACCGGCCAGCCTGTGCAGGCTGATGCCTACCCCCATTCCTCCCTGGATGATTGGTTTTTCAACTACTAAATCCCCGATTACCAATGGTTTTAACTCACTCATTACATTCTCCTAAATCTCTGGTACCTGTGCTCCCTAAGCTCCTCATCGCTCATGGCGAGATACGTTTTAAAGAACTCTGCCATGGCGCTGTCCATATATTCAGCGAGACGGTAGAGATTGTCCGTGCATGCTGGTTCTTCCTCAGGCACGATGCGTTCAATCAGCTCAAGCTGTAAAAGGTCCTTAGCCGTCACCTTCATGACTTTGGCGGCATCCGGCGCCTTCTTGCTGTCTTTATACAGAATGGAGGCAAATCCCTCCGGTGAAAGGATGGAGTAAATGGCATTTTCCAGCATCCACACCTCGTCGGCCACAGCCATGGCCAATGCTCCGCCGCTCCCTCCCTCTCCGATTACAATGGAGAGCACAGGCACCTTGAGGTCTGATATCTCGAACAGGTTTCTGGCAATGGCCTCGCCCTGTCCTCTTTCCTCTGCCTCCAGCCCGCAAAAGGCTCCCGGCGTATCCACAAAGCAGATAACCGGACGGTTGAAGGTCTCTGCCTGTTTCATCAGGCGCAGCGCCTTGCGGTAGCCGTCAGGGGACGGCATTCCAAAGTTGCGGATAATGTTGTCCTTGGTGTTCTTGCCCTTCTGCTGTCCGATGACCGTCACGGGCATACCGTGGAACATGGCAACGCCGCCCACAATGGCTCCATCATCCTTAAAATACCGGTCCCCGTGGAATTCAATGAATTCATCAAACAGGGCGTTGATATAATCCGTTGCAACGGGACGGTCGGACTTCCTGGAGAGAAGCACGGTATCCCAGGCAGTTTTTCCACTATCCGCCTGCAATTGGGATGGTTTATCCACAAATGTCCTGGTTGTCTCCACCGGACTCTTTAACCCTATGTTCATCTTGTGGCTGCGGTGCATATACAGAATCTGGCCAATGACCCTTTTCTGGTCCTTCCGCTCCACAATCTTATCCACAAATCCATGCTCCAGCAGAAATTCAGAACGCTGGAACCCTTCCGGCAGCTTCTGCCCAATGGTCTGCTCAATAACCCTGGGACCCGCAAAACCAATCAGCGCATGAGGCTCTGCCAGGATAATGTCGCCCAGCATGGCAAAGCTGGCCGTGACGCCTCCTGTGGTAGGGTCGGTAAGTACGCTGATAAACAGCTGGCCGGCCTCATGATGGCGCTTTAAGGCAGCCGAGGTCTTGGCCATCTGCATCAGGGATACAATGCCCTCCTGCATCCTGGCTCCGCCTGAGCAGGCAAAGAGGATAACCGGCAGTTTTTCCCTGGTGGCCCGCTCTACTGCGTCGGTGATTTTCTCACCCACCACATGGCCCATGCTGCTCATAATGAAACGGGCATCGCAGACGCCAACTACCGCAGGATTTCCGTCAACTTTGCATTTGCCGGTGACAATGGCCTCGTTGAGGCGGCTCTTTTCCCTGGCAGCTATGACCTTTTTCTCATATCCCGGAAAATTCAGAGGGTTGGAGAAAGGCATTTCCTTGTTCCACTCCTCAAAGGTTCCCTCATCAGCCAGCATCTCGATACGGCGGTATGCATGAACACGGAAATAGCCGTTGCACTTGGGACATACGTAGTAATTGTTCTTTACGTCTTCCACATAGATTGGCTGCCCGCACTTATTACATTTGCGCCATAATCCTTCCGGGATCACCGGCTCCTGGTCGGAACCGGTCTGGGGCTTATATTTCGTATCTATTTTCGTATACGTTTTTTTGAACATGTTCCGCAACATAGCAATTTCCTTTCTGCATCGCGCACTTGTACCGCGCATTTGCACTGCGCACGCCAGCTCCTGTCCTCCAGGCGCTAATGTGCGAAAGCACTTCGCCATACTTAGCGGGGTCTTTAACAATTTAGTATGGTCGATGTTTCCTTCCCGTCAGCGGCACAAAATCACCGCACATAGTCCGGGAAATGCTTCTCAATAAAGCTGGTGTCTGTATCTCCCTGCTGGAATGCGTCATTTTCCAGGATTTCATACTGGAAGTTGATATTTGTCTCTATTCCCTCTATGATTACCTCGCCCAGGGCGCTGCGCATCTTGGATATGGCCGCCTCCCGGTCCTTGTCATATACTATCAGCTTCATCAGCATGGAGTCATAGTTTGCAGGCACCTTATAATCATTGTAAATATGGGTGTCCACGCGGACTCCGTTGCCTCCGGGAATGTGAACATTGGTGATGCGTCCCGGACATGGCATGAAGTTCTTAGAGGGATTCTCGGCATTGATACGGCACTCAATGGCATGGCCTTCAATCCTCACATCCTCCTGGCTGACGCTTAAGGTTTCCCCTGCAGCCACCCGGATTTGCTCCTTAATCAGGTCCATTCCCGTAACCATCTCAGTAACAGGATGCTCCACCTGAATCCTGGTATTCATCTCCATGAAATAAAAGTTCTTATCCTTATCCAGAAGGAATTCTATGGTTCCCGCATTCTCATATCCCACTGCCTTGGCTGCCTTTACGGCGGTATCGCCCATGGCTTTTCGCAGGCCGGGTGAAATCACATCACAGGGAGCTTCCTCCAGCACCTTCTGGTGGCGTCTCTGGATGGAGCAGTCACGCTCTCCCAGATGGACCACATTGCCGTGCTTGTCGGCCATGATTTGGAACTCCACATGCCTTGGCTTTTCAATGTATTTCTCAATATACATGGTGTCGTCGGAAAATCCCTTCACCGACTCCATCTGGGCCGCGTTAAAGAGCTCGGTAAAGTCCTCCGGGCTTCTGGAAATCCTCATGCCCTTGCCGCCGCCGCCGGATGACGCCTTAATCATCACCGGGAAGCCGATTTCTTTTGCCATGGCCAGACCGTCCTCAGCCGCGTGGACCGGTTCCTTGCTGCCAGGCACCACAGGCACCCCTGCTTCCATCATGGTTTTTCGGGCTTCGGATTTATTGCCCATCTTATTGATAATTTCCGCGCTGGGCCCGATAAACGCAATATTGCACTCGGCGCACAGCTTGGCAAACCTGGCATTCTCAGACAGGAAGCCGAATCCCGGATGGATGGCGTCCGCCTTCATGGCCACTGTGGCTGCCAGAATCCTCTCAATATTCAGATAACTGTCCGTGGAGGCTGCGGGCCCGATACAGATAGCCTCGTCGGCCAGCATGGTGTGAAGACAGTCCCTGTCAGCCTCGGAATATACGGCCACGGTCTGAATTCCCATCTCACGGCAGGCCCGGATAACGCGGACCGCAATCTCACCTCTATTGGCAATCAAAATCTTGTTAAACATCGGCATTCTCCCTCGATTCCCTAACCTACCATGAATGTTAGCTCTGCGCTCACCGCCAGCTTTCCGTCAACCGTCGCAGTGGCCTTTCCCACGCCAACCGGTCCCTTCTGCTTGATGATTTCGCACTCCAGCTTTACTCTGTCGCCCGGCACTACCTTGCGTTTGAACTTAGCCTTTTCGATGCCTCCAAAGTAAGCCACCTTTCCCTTGAACCCTTCCTGGGACAGAATAGCCACTGCCCCTGTCTGGGCCAGGGCCTCAATCAGCAGCACGCCCGGCATAACCGGCTCCTGCGGAAAGTGTCCCTTAAAAAATGACTCATCATAGGTCACGCATTTATATCCCACGGCGCGCACGCCTGGTTCCAGCTCCTCAATACAATCCACCAGCAGGAAAGGATGCCTGTGCGGTATGATCTCCTGGATTTCTTTAACTCCCATCAACATATCCTTAAATCCCTCCGTCTTTTGGTATTATTTGATGCGGAACAATGGCTGGCCGTATTCCACCACTTCCTCGTTGTTCACAAGGACAGCTTCCACGATACCGTCGTATTCACTCTCAATCTCATTCATCAGCTTCATGGCCTCGATAATTCCCAGTACCTGGCCCTTTTTCACGGTATCTCCTGCCTGTACAAAAGGAGCAGCGTCCGGTGAAGAAGCATTGTAGAAGGTTCCCACCAAGGGGGAAGTAACTACCTTGTCTGAACCAATATCAGCGCGGCCAGCCGTGTCCTGGGCTGCCTGAGGCATCATCACACCCTGAGGCATCATGGCCGGGGACATCATGGATGGAGCTGCCAGGCCGTTCTGCATAGCTGCCATCTGCATGGACGGCGCGTCTGGGGACGGAGCGCTTACCGTTACAATCTGAGGCATCTCTTTTTCGCGCTTCAGTGAAAGCTTAAGCTCTCCTTCCTTTAACTCCAGGCTGGTCAGCCCGTTGTCTGAAACTGCCTGCATTAATTTTATGATTTCATCTACGTTCATAGCTCATGGCCTCCTATTATTCGCTGAACTTTTTCACAATCAGGCTGGCATTATGTCCGCCAAATCCAAGGGAATTGCTGATGGCCACATCCACGTTCATGGAAACGCCGTCGCCCATGGTGTAATCCAGATCGCAGCCCTCTCCCGGCTTCTCAAGTCCTACTGTGGCATGGACAAATCCATCCTGGATGGACTTCACACAGGTGATAAACTCCACGCCGCCTGCTGCTCCCAGAAGATGGCCAATCATGGATTTGGTGGAGTTAATCTTCACTTTTTCCGCATGGTCTCCCAAAGCCAGTCTGATGGCCTTTGTCTCAAACAAATCATTGTGATGGGTGCTGGTGCCGTGGGCATTGACATAGTCAATATCCTCCGCAGCCATGCCTGCATCCTTCATGGCGTTCTCCATGGCACGGGCTGCGCCGCTTCCGTCCTCTGCAGGGGAAGTGATGTGGAAGGCGTCACAGGTGGCGCCGTATCCAACTACCTCTGCCAGGATATTGGCTCCTCTGGCCTTTGCATGTTCCAGGGACTCCAGCACTACCACGCCGGCTCCCTCGCCCATAACAAAACCATTTCTGTCCTCGTCAAAGGGGATGGATGCCCTGGAAGCGTCCTCTGTGGTGTTCAGGGCTGTAAGGGAGGTAAATCCCGCAATGCCGATAGGGGTAATGCTGGCCTCTGCTCCGCCGGCCACCATCACGTCCGCCTCGCCGTACTGAATGGAACGGAACGCCTCACCGATGGAATGGGTTCCGGTTGCGCATGCAGTTACCACGTTGAAGCATTTTCCCTTAAGCCCGAACTGGATGGCAACATTGCCTGCGGCCATGTTGCTTATCATGAGTGGCACCAGAAGGGGGTTCACACGGCTGGGTCCCTTCTCGTTAAGCTTCTTTACATCCTTTTCCATGGCCTGGAGAGAGCCGATGCCGGATCCCACGCACACGCCTACTCGGTAGGGATCCTCCTTCTCCATATCAATGCCGGACTGCTCCAGGGCTTCCTTGGATGCTGCCACCGCAAACTGAGAAAATGCCTCCATACGGCGGGCTGCCTTGGCA
The DNA here is from genome assembly GCF_020554465.1 of Enterocloster sp. 210928-DFI.2.20. Classification (NCBI taxonomy): domain Bacteria; kingdom Bacillati; phylum Bacillota; class Clostridia; order Lachnospirales; family Lachnospiraceae; genus Enterocloster; species Enterocloster sp. 210928-DFI.2.20. The sequence goes on along the minus strand of NZ_JAJCHK010000016.1, from coordinate 49,233 downwards.
TCCATGTACTGTTTTGGATCAAATCCCTTTACCTCTGCTGCCAGCTTGCACTTATAATCGGTTGTATCAAAATAAGTAATGGGGCCGATTCCAACTGTCTTATCCTTAAGTCCCTGCCAGAAGCTCTCCACATCATTTCCAATGGGAGTAATGGCACCCATACCGGTTACTACTACTCTTGTTTTCATACTATCTCACTCCTGTTCTTTTCAGCCCGGAAAATATTCCAGGTCATCCTACATGGCCATTCCGCCGTCTACGCTTAAGACCTGGCCTGTGATATATCCTGCCTTATCAGAAGCCAGGAAAGCAACTGTCTCTGCAATGTCCTGGGTACTTCCGAAATGTTTCATTGGAATCTGCTCCGTGGCAGCTGCCTTTACGCTGTCGCTGAGAACATCGGTCATCTCCGTTGCAATGAAACCAGGAGCCACTGCATTTACCGTGATTCCCCTGCTGGCCAGCTCCCTGGCAGCTGATTTGGTGATGCCGATGACGCCGGCCTTGGCCGCGCAGTAATTGGCCTGGCCTGCATTGCCCAGAACCCCTGATACGGAGGAGATGTTGATGATTCTTCCTGCCTTCTGCTTTAACATCTGGCGGGAAATATGCTTGATGCAGTTAAATACGCCCTTCAGGTTCGTGCTTATGACAGCGTCAAAATCTTCTTCTGACATCTTCATAAGCAGGTTGTCCCTGGTGATTCCCGCATTGTTCACCAGGATATCCAGACGGCCATACCTGGAAACCACGTCCGCCATCATCCTGCCGCAGCTCTCAAAATCGGAAACATTGCACTGAACTGCCTCTGCCTTGCCTCCTGCTGCTTCGATTTCCTTCACTACTTCCTCTGCCTTTGCCGCAGAGCCATTATAATTCACGATTACGGATGCGCCTTCCCGGCCCAGTGTAAGGGCAATCTGACGGCCGATTCCGCGGCTTGCGCCTGTTACCAGTGCAATCTTTCCTTCCAGCATATGGTCTCTCCTCCTGCTTATGACTTAAGTGCTTCCGCTACTTTACTGATATCTTCTAATTTTTCCACATTGAGGGTTTTCACGTCCCTGCTTATTTTCCTCATAAAGCCGGCCAGGGTCTTACCTGGTCCAATCTCGATGAAGGTGTCCACGCCGTCCGCAATCATGGCTTCCACGCTCTGCTGCCATCTGACCGAGGATGAAACCTGCCTTGTGAGCAGCTCCTTTACCTCTGCGGCGCTCTTAACATACTGTGCCGTCACATTGGCCACATAAGGAATCTGCGGCTCATGAAGCTCCACCTGGGAAAGGACCTCTCCCAGCCTCTCGCCTGCATCTGCCAGCATACCGGAATGGAAGGGTCCGCTGACATTTAACATCACTGCCCTCTTTGCTCCGGCTGCCTTTAACTTCTCACAGGCGTCTTCCACAGCAGCCTTCTCACCGGAAATTACAATCTGTCCCGGACAGTTATAATTGGCAATCCACACGCCTTCCATGGCTCCTGTCACTTCTTCAATGGCAGAAGCGTCCAGGGCCAGGATAGCTGCCATGGCGCCCTCGCCCACAGGTACGGCCTCCTGCATAAGTATTCCCCTCTGGCGGACGGTACGGATGGCATCCTCATCACTCATGACTCCGGCAGCTGCCAGGGCGCAGTACTCTCCAAGGCTGAGTCCCGCGGCCACATCCGGCTTAATTCCATTTTCTTCCAGAACACGCATCATGGCGATACTGGCGGTTACCATGGCTGCCTGGGTGTATTCCGTGATATCCAGCCTGTCATTTTCCTCAAAGCACAGCTGGGGCATGGAAAATCCCATTAACTCTGTTGCCTTGTCAAAGATTCTTTTTCCGGTCTCAGTCTGCTCATAGAAATCCTGGCCCATTCCGCAGGCCTGGGCTCCCTGTCCAGGGAAAATAAATGCAATCTTGCTCATACCTGTTATCTCCTTATCCTAAATCCTGTCCCAATCAACTGGTTCCTGCTGGCAAAATACGCCGTGCGGTATTAGTTCCAGCCCATCAGCTTACCTGCCTGTGCCATGATTTCCTCAATCATCTCCTTACAGGTCTGCTCCTTGGATATCATGCCTGCAATCTGTCCGGCCATAACGGTTCCGCCGTTTACATCGCCTTCCATAACCGCTTTGCGCAGGGTTCCCAGAGTCAGGTACTCCAGCTCCTCAAAGGACTTGCCTTCCTGCTCCAGTTTGATGTATTCCCTGGTCATCTGGTTCCTGAGTCCTCTTACAGGATGGCCGTGGCTGCGTCCTGTGACCGTGGAATCAATATCCTTGGCCTTGATAATGCGCTGCTTATAATTCTCATGTACAATGGATTCTTTGGCAACCACGAACCTGGTTCCCATCTGGACTGCCTCTGCGCCCAGCATAAAGGCCGCGGCTATTCCTCTTCCGTCTCCGATACCGCCTGCCGCGATAACAGGAATGGAAACAGCGTCCGCTACCTGGGGAACCAGCGTCATGGTGGTCTGCTCTCCTATATGGCCGCCGGACTCCATGCCCTCAGCCACCACTGCGTCCGCCCCGTACTTCTCCATACGGCGGGCCAGGGCCACGCTTGCTACCACAGGAATCACCTTAATGCCTGCTGCCTTCCACATTTCCATATATTTTTCGGGGTTTCCGGCACCGGTGGTAACCACCTTGATGCCTTCCTCCACAACCACCTTTGCCACATCCTCCGCATGGGGGCTCAGCAGCATGACATTGACGCCAAAAGGCTTATCTGTCAGCTCCCTGGCCTTGCGGATCTCGTCGCGCACCACTTCCCCCGGTGCGTTGGCACCGCCAATCAGTCCGAAACCGCCTGCTTCGGATACGGCTGCTGCCAGGTTGTGTTCTGCTACCCAGGCCATGCCGCCCTGAATAATAGGATATTCAATTCCTAACATTTCTGTAATTCTTGTTTTCATTGTTCTACCTCCAGTTCTACATTTCCTGGGCTTTCCCCTATTAAAGTAACAGCGTGCTTCAATTCATCCACACGCCGTTGTCAAACCCTATCTGCTATTTATGCCTCTACGCCTTTGGCCTTTAAGTAGTTCATAACCTCTCCGACCGTGGTTAACTGCTCTAAATCCTCAGCAGGAATCTCTACAGAATACTCATCCTCCAGAGCCATAACCAGCTCAAACAGGTCTAAGGAGTCAGCGCCTAAATCTTCTTTGAAGGAGGAAGCCTCTGTAACGGTATCTGCCTCTACGCTTAACTGCTCTGCAATAATTTCTTTCATCTTCTCTAACATGGTTGTTGTTCTCCTTTTACATTTTCTTGATTTATATTATAATTTTATTTTTACCACTCTAACAGGGCCGCACCCCAGGTAAGGCCTGCGCCGAATCCGGACAGCACCACTTTGTCTCCTGCTGACAGCATTCCCTTACGGTTCATCTCATCTAAAAGGAGGGGAACTGATGCCCCTGATGTATTGCCGTAGTGTTCCATATTCACCGGGAAACGGTCCACATTTACCTTCAGGCGTTTTGCTATGGATTCAATGATCCGGTAATTGGCCTGATGGATTGCGAAATACCTGACATCCTCTGCCTTTACGCCTGTATCGTCCAGTACTTCCATTATGCACTGCGGTACTTTTTTTACTGCAAATTTAAATACTTCCTGGCCGTCCATGGTCATATATCCCAGCTCCGGCTTCTTGCCCATGAGGAAATTTCCATTGGTCCTGGAACCGCAGGTCAGCACTCCGCCTTTTGTTCCGTCTGAGTGCATGTTCATTCCCAGAATACCGTTTTCATCGGCTTTTACCACCACTGCGCCTGCGCCGTCTCCAAATAACACACAGGTTCCCCGGTCCGTCCAGTCAATCAGCTTGCTGAGCACGTCTGCGCCAATCACAAGAGCTGTCTTATAGATGCCGCTGCTTATAAATGCATGGGCTGTATTCAGCGCATAGACAAATCCGGTGCAGGCCACGCTCAGGTCAAAACAGGCTGCGTTTACCGCGCCTATGCGGCCCTGTACCTCGCATGCGCCATTGGGAAAACAGTAATCCGGCGATGAGGTGGCCAGCAGTATAAGGTCTATTTCCTCAGGCTTTACGCCTGCATTCTCCAGCGCTTTGATTGAGGCTTCAGCCGCCATATAGGAGGTGCTTTCGCTGGTGGCAATCCTTCTCGCCCCTATCCCCGTCCGGCTGCGGATCCACTCGTCGTTGGTCTCCACAATCTTTGCAAGGTCGTCATTGGTCACAATCTGCTCCGGTACATATGAACCGGTTCCTACGATTCTTGTTGTCATTCTTCTTACCCATCCCGAATCCATCAGCAATCAGCGGACTCATGCCTTCCTTCTTTTGCTTGCTCAGAGGAAATACTTTGAACATCAAAGTAATACTACAGGAAACGTAAGTATTTGTCAAGAAATATTTTTGTCGCTTTTTGTTAACTTTACTGTTCTCTTACATTTCTTACCAATTCTGACATTTACATATATTGACTTTGCTCCCTGAATTTGGTAAGTTAAACTTGTACAAATGGGGCGAATACATTTCACAAGGGGGTATTAACCATGAAAACTACAGGTGTTATCCGTAAATTGGATGAACTCGGCAGAATCACCCTTCCCATCGAATTAAGAAGAAGCCTTGATTTGGATGTGAAAGATGGTCTTGAAATCACGGTTCAGGATGACTGTATCATCCTGAAGAAGGCAGAATGTGCTGACATCTTCACTGGAAGCACTGACGATTTGCTGGAATATGAAGGCAAAAAAGTATCGCGTCAGTCCGTTGTCGCACTGGCTAAATTAGCCGGCCTTAATGTCACCGAGTAATCAAAGCACGTACATAGAGAGAACCTGCGGCTCCTTCTCAACATCAGAAGGCATATACGCCGCAGGTTCTCTCTATCTCTTTGCGTATCGTTCCAAATCATTCTCATCCCATATTGTCTGCGTCCCCATCACAGAAGCTGCTGGTACACATCCCGCTTTGTGATTCCCCGGTCCCTGGCCACTGCCTTCATGGCTTCCTTCCTATCCATGCCCTGGTCCGTATAGAAGGCCAGATGTTCCTGAATTTCCATCTCTTCCCAGCGGCTTATCTGCTCCTTTCGCAGCTCCTCCAGAGGCTTTCCTTCTATTACTATGACACACTCTCCTTTAGGCTCCTCCTCATGGTAGTGTTCCAGGGCATCCCGGAACGTGGTCCTGTAGGCTGTCTCATATTTTTTCGTAAGCTCCCTGCATATGGTTATGTTCCTGTCCCCAAGGACCTTATATAAATCTTCAAGTGTTCTCACCAGATGGTGGGGCGCCTCATATACGATAATGGTCCTGGTCTCCTGCCTCAGCTCCTCCAGAATTCTGGCCCGCTCCTTCTTATCCCCCTTCTCAGAGGGCAGAAACGCCTCAAAGCAGAATCTCCTGGTGGATAGCCCTGACATGGTAAGGGCCGTGATACATGCTGCCGGACCAGGAAGAGAGGTGACCTGGATTCCCGCCTCATAGCACTGCCTTACCAGTTCTTCTCCCGGATCCGATATGCCGGGGGTGCCCGCGTCCGTAATCAGGGCTATGTCCACCCCTTCTTCCAGCTGGCCCACCAGGTATCTGGCCTTGTCCACCTTGTTATACTCATGGTAGCTGGTCATGGGAGTCTTTATATCAAAATGATTCAGAAGCTTGATGCTGTGGCGCGTATCCTCTGCCGCAATCAAATCCACTTCCTTTAATGTCCTGAGTACCCTGAAGGTAATATCCTCCAGATTGCCGATTGGCGTTGCGCAGAGATATAGTGTTCCTGCCATGGCCCTCTCCCTTCTGTTCTTTGGATGCTTAAGCGTCTGTTCCCGGAACATTTAAGCGTCTGTTCTTTGGACGCTGCCATCATCCGTCAATATCCGTAGGTGGTCCGTATCTCCGGGGAATACTCCCCATTCTGGTCAAAGACAATGACCGGAGCTTCCATCTTAAGGAGAGGACCGCCTCCCCTCACAGCCTCTATGAGCACCATATTGGCCTCCCGGTCCGCATAAGGATGGACCATCTTCATGCGCTTGGGCTCCAGGCCATGGCGCTTCATGACAGTGATAATTTCAATCAGCCGTCTGGGCCTGTGGACCATGAAAAAACGGCCTCCCGGCTTCAGGACCCGGGTTCCCTCCCTCACCACATCCTCCAGCGTGCATTTAACCTCATGGCGTGCAATGGCTTTGGCATCCCCCGGATTCTTAAGCCCATGGGATTCATTCATATAGGGGGGATTCGTGGTTACCACATCAAAAGAAGCCAGTGCAAACAACTTGCTGGCCTCCACTATATCGCCGGTGACAATGTCCACCTTGCCTTCCAGATGATTATATGCCACGCTCCGTCTGGCCATGTCCGCGGACTCTTCCTGTATCTCCAGGCCGGTAAAGTGGCTTCCCTCTGTCTTGGCGGTAAGAAGAATAGGAATGATGCCTGTGCCTGTTCCCAGGTCCAGCACCTTTTCCCCCTTTTTCACAACGGCAAAGCCGGACAGAAGGACGGCATCCATGCCGAAGCAGAATGCGCCCTTCCTCTGGATGATTCCATAATGGTTGCGCTGCAAATCATCGATCCGCTCGTCGTCCCGCAGCATAATGGTTCCTTCCTGACGCCAAGTGTGTTTCACCGTAACTGTATCAGTTGTCATCCAGCTTCGACTTTCCTTCCTTCTTTTCAAGGGCTTCCAGCTGCTTAAGCTCTGCGTCCGGCGTGTCGCCTCCATGCTTTTCTCCGCCGCCCTTGCCCTTCTTTTTCCTGGGCTTGAACTTAAGCTGGTCCACCTTGTATTCCCTGATTTCTTTTTCGTCCCGCTCCACGGTCACTATGACCTTAACCTGCTGGCGCAGCACGTTGACGCTGTGCACCTCGCCCTTTAACCCGTCGCTTGTGGTCACATAGTCTCCGGGATTGGGCAGCTTGCTGTTTAATACCTCATATGTCTCCTCTTCATTCTTAAGGCAGCACATAAGGCGTCCGCACACGCCTGATATCTTGGTGGGATTTAAGGACAGGTTCTGTTCCTTTGCCATCTTGATGGAAACAGGAATGAATTCAGACAGATAGGAATGGCAGCACAGCGCCCTTCCGCAGATGCCGATGCCTCCCATAATTTTAGTCTCGTCCCTGACGCCTACCTGGCGCAGCTCAATCCTGGTCTTAAACACGCTGGCCAGATCCTTCACCAGCTCCCTGAAATCAATTCTGCCGTCGGCGGTAAAGTAAAACAGGACCTTATTATTATCAAATGTGTATTCGGCGTCAATGAGCTTCATATCCAGATGATGCTTTTTGATTTTTTCCTGGCAGATTTTAAAGGCATCCCTCTCCTTCTGCTTGTTCCTGGCCTCTGCCGTCTCATCCTCATCCGTGGCCATACGGATCACTGATTTTAAGGGCGGAACCACCTTGGATTCATCCACTTCCCGGTTGCCCAGAACCACATACCCGTACTCAATCCCCCTGGCCGTCTCCACGATAACATGGTCGCCTGTCTTAATCTGGCGGCCTGCGGGGTCGAAATAATATATCTTTCCTGCGGTGCGGAAGCGCACCCCGATTACTGTAATCATTCTGTGTTCTCCTTCTCTTGCAGCCCTGACACGTCCTAATTCTCCTTCATGGTAAGAAGCATCAGCTCCATGACCAGTTCGGTGTTCACGTTGGCGTCCAGCCTGATTCTGGCCTTGTCAATGGCTTCCAGAATTTTCTCCAGACCGTCATAGCCGCTTGTGGTGCTGACACTCTTAACAGCGGAGAATTCATCCCTAAATATCAGCAGGTTAATATCCTTTGTGGTTTTATACATCAGGATATCCCTGTACCACATCTGCATAAAGTCCAGGCATTCCCTGATATCCAGGTTCTCCTCCTTAACCTTGCGGATGTAGTCTAAAAGCTCGGATATATCCGTATCCTTGATGTGCTTCAGCAGATGAAGCATCTCCCGGTACATCACCCCAAACTCCTCCGACTGGGCCAGGTGGATGGCCTTGCCCAGATTGCCTCTGGCAAAAGCCGCGTATATATCAGCCTCGCTCTCATTTTCTCCCAGAGACTGAATCAGATATTCCTTTACCACGCTGTCCTTTAAAGGCTTCAGCTTAAGCTTTACACACCTTGACAGGATGGTGGGCAGAAACGCGTCCTGATTCGTGGTCAAAAGCAGGATAACCGCATAGGCCGGGGGCTCTTCAATGGTCTTAAGAAGGGCGTTCTGGGCCTGTACGGTCATCTTCTCCGCCTCATCCACTATATATATCTTATAATAACTGCTGTAGGGACGTACCTGGATGGTATCGTTAATCTGCTCCCTTATATCGTCCACGCCGATGCTGGCGGGCTTTTCATGTGTCACGTAAATAAGATCCGGGTGATTTCCGGAAAGTACCTGTTTGCAGGCATGGCACTGCATACAGGGCTCCTCCATCCCCTTTTCGCAAAGCAGGCTGAGGGCAAATGCATTGGCCAGGGATTTCCTTCCCATTCCAGCCTCGCCGCTCAGTATATAAGCATGGGAAACCTTCCCTGTCTGCACTGCGTTGCGGAAATGTTCCTTTATCTGTTCATGTCCTAATATATCGTTAAATCCCAACATAGTGATTGGTTCCCCCTTGCGCTGCCGGCCTGGTTTCCAAAACCCCGGAAATGCCTTAAACCGGTATATCCGGACCTCCATCCCGGCAGGGACAGACATCCTCAATAAGTATAGCATAAGAATTTTTCAATGTATAGTACTACATTTTTCCCTGTTTTTCCTATTTATAACCTCTGTGAACCCCCGCCGCTATCTGCACCTGTCCTGATACTCGGACGGCGACACCCCCAGTATCTTCTTAAACTGCGCACTGAAATACGCTGTGTCTGAATAGCCCACCTGGTCCGCCACCTCGTATACCTTTACCCGGCAGTCCTTTAGCAGGTTCATGGCCATCTGCATCCGGTAATAGGCCAGATAGTTGGTAAAGGTGTAGTCGGTTTCCTTCTTAAAGACCCGGCTCAGGTAGCCTTCGCTGATTTCCAGAAAAGAGGCCACGGTGCTGATGGTGATATCCTCCCGGTAATGCTCCCTGATATACCGGGTGGCTGCCTCCACATACTTATTCTTGGATTTTTTATCGGAATGAAAGCGCAGGACCGGAGCCGTGTCTGTCTCCTCCTCCTTTGCCGGATGTTCTTCCATCTGCTCTCTGATGTGCCTCACCGCCTGTTCCAAATCGCCGTCCCTCAAAGGCTTTAACAGATAGTCGCTGACTCCCAGCCTGAGAGCGCTCTGGGCGTATTTAAAATCGCTGTAGGCCGTCAAAATAATGAATTTGGCCCGGCAGCCCTGTTCCCGCAGTTTTGTTATCATCTCCACGCCGTCCATTCTGGGCATCTTCACATCCGTCACAATTATATCCGGGGACAGGCGGACCGCCAGCTCTGCCCCCTCCTCCCCGTTGGCAGCCTCCCCTGCAATCACACAGTCCAGTGCCGCCCAGTCAATGGTCAGGATAATCCCGCGCCTGACCATTGTCTCGTCTTCCACCACAATGACTTTATACATCCGGTACCTCCTTCTGAACCGGCAGCCTGAGGGTGATGGTGGTCCCATCCTCCGTGACAGCCGCCTTCACACCGTACTCCTGTCCGTAATATATTTTCAATATGTTGATAACATTGTACAATCCCAGATGGCCGTCCCTCTTTGCCGGAGCGTCGCTGTTAATCCAGTCCTCCATCTCCCGGCTCATGCCGCATCCGTTGTCTGTCACCGATATGTTAAGTATCCCCTCTTTCTGGAACGCGTAAATACAGATGTAGCCGTGTCCGCAGCCGTCCAGTCCATGGATGATGGCGTTTTCAACCAGGGGCTGCAGGATCATCTTGGGCACCATGCAGTCCTCCAGCTGGTCCGGTATCTCTGTCTCATACAGGAACCGCCCTGTAAAACGTATTTTCTGTATCTCCACATAGCTCTCGATGGTCTCAAGCTCCTCTCTGAGTGTGATAAAAGGCCGGCTGGATATGCTTTTTCTCAGAATGACAGCCAGGTTTTCCGCCAGCACTGCAATCTCCGGAACCTGGTTGATTCTGGCGTTCCACTTGATGGAATCCAGGGTATTATAGAGAAAATGAGGGTTCAGCTGGGTCTGGTACAGCTTAAGCGTGGTCTTATTTAAATCCTTCTGCTTCTGCACCGTATCATCCAGGTACTTCTGCAGGTCCCCGGTCATCTGGTTAAAACTCTCTGTCAGCCTGCCCAGTTCATCCTGCCGGTTGGTGCGGATGCGGATGGACAAATCCCCTTTTTTGACCTTTGCCATGGCCTTGTCCAACAGGCTCACCGGCTGGCCGATGCTCCGGGACAACGCGCCTGATATGAAAAGACAGAGCACCAGTCCCAGGCCGGACAGCGCAAGGCTCACCGTACCCATGGTGCGCACGGCCGGGGCGCTGATGGGAGCGGAGCAGCGCAGCAGGATGTAAAAGCCCTGGGAAGGTTCCCTGGTCCACAGATATCTGGTATATACCCCCTCTTTTTCCGTCCCGCCCTGGCCCGATATGGTATGCCCGATTATATCACTGATTTCACGTTCCCCGTATTCCGGCCTGGAACAGTAGAGGGGCTTCTGGTGGGAATCCAGTACCAGCAGTGTATCACCGGACGAATAAAAACCGTTCAGCAGGTTGTCAAAATTTTCCCTGGTAAAGTCCAGCACCACATACCCGGTCCTGGCCCCGTGGGTGCTCTCCAGTGAAAATGCACCCTGCATCAGCACGTCGCTGCCGGAGGACGGCAGGTAAGGATCTGTCCTGTAATAGGTGATTCCCTGCTCCCCCGACGCCTTGTTGAGCAGTCCCCAGTTCACAGGCAGACGGCTGCTCTTGGGCGCCGTATCCGTGGTAAAACGCAGTTTCCCGCCCGCATCATAGATACTGAACTGCGCATGGCTGTATATCTCCTGAACCGCCTGGTACATGGACAAATACAAATCCTTCTGGAACTCTATGGTCTTATTGTCAATCATGACCCATGCCGCAGAACCGTCCTCTGTCAGCGTTTCACAAGCTTTCTGGCAATTTTCCAACAGCTGGGTAAACCGTTCCCTGACTTCTTCCAGCTGCTGGTTTCCGTCCACGGTTATCTGGCGGTTGATTGAGGCAGTAAACAGACGCATCATCACAACACTTGAAAATGTAAGGGGCACCAAAGCCACCAGAAGGCAGCCCAGAAATACCCTGGTTTTAAAAGAGAGTCTCCGGTACCATATCATTTCATGCCCCCCCCCCCGCATTTTGCCGGGACAGAATGCTGTTCCACCTGGCCAGTACATCCTTCTTTTCCCTGGAAAGCTTCTCCAGGTCCATCTCAATCAGCGGCAGCCTGCCAATGGGCGACAATCCCGGCAGCGGCGGCACATCTCCTCTCACGGAGCGGCGGTTTAAATCCGACACCAGAATCCTCTGGGTATCCCTGCTCACCGTAAAATCCAGGAACTGCCTGGCAGCGTCAGGATTCGCGCATCCCTTTACAATGGCTGTGCCGTCCGGAAGGGCCGTGGTTCCCTCCTGGGGATAAATATAATCCACGTCAGCTCCCTCTGACAGCAGGGCCTGGGCGGACTCCTCCATGGTGACCCCAAGGGAATACCTTCCATCCAGGATACCGGCATTCACCTCCTGCATACTGTCCAGGGTGCCATATTCCAGATTTTCCATAAACCGTTCCAGGTAATCCCCCTTTTTCTCCCATGTATGGACAGCCGTCACAAGGGCAGCCGAATACACATCAGACCGGCGCGGGTCCACAAATGCAATCCTTCCCTTCCACCTGGGCTCCAGAAGGCTGTTCCACCCCACCGGCAGTTCGCGGTAGGTCACCACATTTGTATTGTACATGATGACCAGAGGCAGGGCGGAGAAGCTGGTCCACCGGTTATCCTCACATTGGAAGCTATCTGTTATAAATGCTGCCTCCGGGCTTTTATATTCCTGCCAATGTTCCTTGGTCTGTTCCAGGGTCTCTATCCCCACTCCAAACACCACATCCCAATCCGGTTTTTCCTCCTCATTCTCCAGTCTGCCTGTCATTTCCTCGGAGGACCCCCGTTCCACCTTCACCATCAGGTTGGTGCGCTCCTCAAACTCCTTGATGATGGGCTCATATATCTCTTCCTCCTGGGCCGTATAGAGAACCAGGTCCGGCACGGCGGGCATGGGAGCTGTCTGCGGACCTGACTGGCATGAGGAAAGAGCTGCCGTACACAAAAAGCATAGGGCACAGAACGCTATATCCCGTTTTCCCCAGGCAGTCCTATTTATCCCCTTCACACTCCCTCTTTTACCCTTCACAGCTGCCTTCATACCCATGACAGTCTTTTTCATACGCTTGTTTCCTTCCCGGCATTGGCGCCCCAATGTCAATCAGTCCCATTTGCTACATTATACCAAAGAAAAACCCATTTTTCCATTGACGAAGCCATTGAAATCATTCCTGCCCCGTGTTACCCTTAAGACAGAACGCGGAAATTACCGTTAAACGGAGGCAAACAATATGGGTGTCCAAATCATTGAACAATTTATCTGTTCCAAATACCCGGACCAGAAGAAATGCGAGGACGGTCTTTTTATCAGCAATGACTTTATCGCGGTCATAGACGGTGTCACCAGCAAGGGAGAGCTTACTTGGCCGGATGGGTCAGAAGGCGGATCCGTTTTTCTTTCTCCCATGACCAGCGGGCGCTATGCCAGGGAGATACTGGCCCAGGCTCTTAAAACCATGGAGCCCGGCATAGACGCTGCTTCTGCGATGGAATATTTAAACCAGGCCTTAGCAAAAGCCGGAAGCGGACGGCGTGAATTCCTGAGGGACCACCCGGAGGAGCGGCTTCAGGCAGTGGTCATCCTGTATAGCTGTCAGAAAAGGGAAGTGTGGGCCTTTGGGGACTGTCAGTGCCTTATCGGGGATACCCTTCACTCCCACGGCAAGGAAATCGACGGCCTCGTGGCAGCAATCCGCTGTCTCTATAACCAGGCTGAACTGATTTTAGGCGGATCCGAAGATGATTTTGCCCGGCATGACCCGGGCCGGGCCTGCATCCTTCCTCTGCTGCGCCGCCAATTCCTTCTGGCCAACCAGGACCGGCCCTATGGCTATGATGTACTTGACGGTTTTGCCATTCACTCTCACCATGTGTCCGTCTATCCGGTCCCGCCCCAAACCCAGGTCGTACTGGCCAGCGACGGTTACCCCGTATTAAAAGACACCCTGGCTGAAAGCGAGAAGTCCCTGGATGAGTTGTTGCAGAAAGACCCTCAGTGCCTCCGGGAAAACAGAGGAACAAAGGGGCTTGTAAAAGGAAACCAGAGTTTTGATGACCGGACCTATGTGAGGTTTGCGGTGTTTTAACCCTTTTCCAACCAGAGCCCCATACATGCCTGAGGGCGCCCCCTGCCTGAACAGGGAGCGCCCTTATGGTTTCTATACTTATTCACCTACATAGTAATCCTTAATCTCATATTCCTTCAGCGCTTCCTCATCCGGCTCAAATCCAAGTCCTGGTTTCTGGGGAACATGCATGTAACCGTCCTTGTCAACCAGGACTCTATCCTCCTCCTTAAGGATGTAATCCCTGCGGTCAACCGTCCATACAGGCGGATCAAATGGGTATTCCAGGTATTCCGCGTCGCTGACAGCACAGGCCATATGAAGGTTAGCCAGAAGGCCCACGCCATTGGACCATGTGTGGGGACAGAAAACAGCTCCCTTGGACTGCACATAGTCGGCAATCTTCTTGGTGCGGGTAAAGCCGCCGCACAGCACCGTATCTGGCTGGTACACGTCATAGCTTCCCTTATCTGCCAAATCCCTGAAATCATGCCATCTGCGGTTCATCTCACCGCCTGCAATCCGGATATCCGTCATCTCCCTTAAGCGGGCCAGATTGTCGTAATCCGCATGGTGAAGCGGCTCCTCCAGCCAGTATACTCCCAGCTTCTCCAATTCCCTGGCCACCTTCACTGCCTTCTTCAAATCCCAGATACGCTCCACATCCCATGGCATTTTCCATGCCTGGTTGCCGTCCACCATAATTTCCATCTTATCGCCAATGGCCCCACGGACAGCCTCTACCACCTTGATATCCTCTCTCACATCCTCATGGTGGAAACGGATTTTCATTGCCTTAAATCCCATCTCCACATATTCCCTGGCCTTCTCAGCTCTTTCCTCTGCCGGAATCCTGGCCCCGCAGGAGCAGTATGCCTTTATCTTATCCTGTTTCCCGCCCAGAAGTTTATATATGGGCTGTCCGCATTTCTTTCCAATGATATCCCATAGAGCAATGTCTAAAGGCCAGCACCTTCCATAATGGAAATCAATGTTATCAATAATCTTGTTATGGTTTTCCATCTCAAACGGATCCTTGCCGATAAAGAATTTCTCATGGCCCGCAAAGCCTGTCATCAGATCGCCGGATCCGATTCCTGTAATTCCCTCATCTGTGTATACATAAACAATGGTAGACGCGAATTTTACCCGTGGGTTGGGATCCCATGATGCCAGGAATGGCGGGTCCAATGGCTTTGCATACTGTTTGATTTCAATACCAGTGATTTTCATAAAATACCTCCATACATATATATAATTTTTTATTCATTTCCATTTCCAATTTAATGCTGTCCCTCTTCATTCACTTAACCCTTTGCAGGGATTTTCCTGATACTCTTAATCAGAATGACCGCCACTGCCGCGCCCACAATACAGGTTCCGATGCCATACAGGAACATGGAGCGGTAACCCTGTACGCCCTGGTCAATCCAGCGTCCAATCATGGTATACAGAAATACGTCAGGGAGATAACCGATACAGGATGCCATACCGGAAACCGCGCCTGTGACAGAACGGTCAATCTGCGCCTCGTCAATGACTGCAAAGTATATGCCTCTCACCGCGTACACGGTTACATTTAACAGGATGAAATCAAAGACACAGAGCATGGCCAGTGAAGGCTGCTGCGGTGTAAGCAGGAACACAATCAGAAATGCAATAATGGCCGTATACCCCAACAGAACTGTCTTTATCCTGGAACCAATCTTGTCAGCCAGGAAACCGCCTGTGATTCCCCCTGCAAACTGTATGATGTAACGGATGCCTCCAATCTGGACACTGAAATTCTTGGACATGCCATATACAGATACCATATAAGGCGGCAGGAAGCTGAGAATTGCATAGATGGAATAGGCTGTAAAAATAATGAGACATATCATCCACATCTTGGGCATCAGGAGCACGCTCTTAATCTGCTGCACCAGGCTTGTACCGCTTACCACATCCTCCTTCTTATCCTTAATCAGGAACCAAAGGGCAATGCCGACTATGATGGCCAGCAGGGCATAGGAGCGAATCACCCAGCTCAATCCGAACTTTCCGCCTCCCAGGCTGTTAAAAAGCCCCAGAAGCACAAACACGGCCGTTGCCGACACAACTCCTCTTCCGCCCTCCAGTATACCGAACAGGCGGCCCTGTTCATTGCTGTCCCCCAGACACCGCACTGCCTTGATAAGCGCTGACCAGTATGTAAGTACGGTGGTCACACCGAAGGCCGCAAATATCAGCCTCATGGTGCCATAGCTGGGGAAGGTGGAGAATAGAAGTCCCACCAGGCCCGTGGATATGAAGGAAATAGTCAGCAGCTTCCTTGGGGATACGCGATCCGCAATCCACCCGCCGAAGAAATAACATATCATGGAAATGGTTGCATAGGACGTGGACAGTGCTCCAAATTCCTCATTGCTTAGATTAAGGGCCTCCACCAGAGGAATATAAAATGTATTCCGGATATAGGGAAGCTGGAAAATAACACCTGTACCGCAGCAGAGCACCAACAGGGATGTCCACTTTTTCATATCAAATTTTTTATTACTGTTCACTATAAAACCCCCTTTTGTACCGTCTTCTCTTGGTTTTTGTTGATACGCGTCTCAACTTGTCTCTCATTATACCGTATAAAAATCAAACTGCCGTCTTCTTGTTCAAAAGACAACAGTTTGGTTACAGCTTTGATACAATCCGTCCCCATTTCCTGTCAGCGTATGATGTTGGACGCCTCATACACCCACAAAGAATCCTTTTTCACCTGGTCTGTCTGTTCCGGCGATTCCAGTCGCAGGTAATCAGCAGCGGGAAACCTCATCGTGACCGTGGTATACGCTCCCACTACACTCTCATATTTCAGCGAGCCATGATGGTGCAGCATCACCGACTTGCAAATGGCCAGTCCCATGCCAAAACCGTCTCCTCCCTGGCTGTGGGCCTTATCCCCCTTAAAAAACGGCTGGTCTATCTTATCCAGAATATCAGCCGGGATTCCGATTCCATGATCTGTTACCTGGATGTAAGCCAGTGCCCCCCCTTCGCCGGCTGCCCTGACTTCAATGACTCCGCCTTCATGGGAAGCCTTGATTGCATTGTCCAGGACATTTTCCATCATGGTAATGAGAAACTCTCTGTCACCATAGCAGAATATACCCTCCGGAATATCCGAAGTAAATTGAATCTGTTTCTGCCCGGCCTTCATCCTCACAGCCATCAGCGATGTCTCCAGCATCTTTTTTACGTCCTGCCGCTCTATGTTCAGCAGCCCCGGCTGTATACGCGACAGCTTAATCATTTTCCGGGTAATGGAATTCAGCCGTTTTCCCTCTTCCAGGATATAATCCAATGCCTGTTCCTGAAGCTCCCTGTCACACTCATGATTCTTAAGCAGCTCAGCGTAACCAATGATGGATGTGAGAGGGGTTTTTATTTCGTGGGTCAGATTGCCTACAATCTGTTTGTAATCATCAATGTTCCTGTTGATGGCCTCAGACATCAGATTAAAGTTATGGGACAGCTCACTGATTTCATCCTCCCCCTCAACGGCCAGCTTAAGGGGAATGGATTCCTGAGCCATAAGCTTTGCCGCTTCATTCAGCCGTTCAATGGGCGAGGTAATTCTCTTGGTAATCAGAAACATAATCATGGCTGTGATAAAAGCCTGTATCAGGCACAGAGCAAAGAAAATATTCAGCTGCATGTCGCAGGATTTATATATATCAGATAAATCCTTAATCATCACAACCTTATACATGGCATTGTCACAGGGAAATTCGGACTCCACGTACAGATACCTGGAATCCCCTATATCCTTCATATATGTAGGCGTATATGCTGCCTGTCCCTCCACGAAAGTATAGCGCGGTGCCGGAGGAAACTTCTCAAAACTGTCATATCGAAGCTCCTCCCCCTCCCAGACCTGAAGATACCTTCCCTCACCCGCCAGTTCTTCCCTGAAACCATCCATGAACCCTGACAGCCCGCTCTGCACATCTGGTTCCCGGAAAAAAGATTTTATTTTCCGGGCGTAGACAGACTGGTAATATTCCGTCCTTTTCATCTCACCTTCCAGCGTAAAATGCAGCCCGGTCACCACAATATAGAATCCGCAGAAAAAGAATATGGCCACGCTGGCTATAAATGCGCCCAGAAATATTTTCTGCCAAAGCTTCATCTGTCATCACTCCCTTTAAGCAGATACCCCACCTTGGTTATGGTCTGTATGGCGCCCTCCCAATCCAGCTTTTTTCTCAGCCTCTGGATATGGATATCCACAGTCCTGGTCTCCCCCACATAATTATATCCCCATACATCGGAGAGGATTTCCTTTCTGGTCAGTACCTTATCGCAGTTGGAACACAAGTAGTACAGCAGGTCAAATTCCTTGGGTGTCAGCTCTATCTCCTTTCCGTCCTTAAGCACACGGTGCTGGTCCGGGTCCACGCTGATATTCCTGACATTGAGGGACATGGGGCGGCGCCTGCACCGGCGCAGTACCGCTCCCACCCTGGCTAAAAGGTCCATGCTGTCAAATGGTTTTGTAATATAATCGTCTGCCCCCACCTGAAGACACTGGACCTTACTGCTCAAATCGTCCAGGGCCGTCACCACGATAATGGGCATCTGGCAATCCTTTACCCTGGCGAGAATATCCACTCCGCTTACCTTTGGCAGCATTAAGTCCAGAATCAGCAAATCAAAGGGTTCCGCCTCCAAAATTTCCAGTGCAAATTCCCCGTCATAAACCTGACTGGTATCATATCCGGCAAAAGACAAATGGGTTTTAATCAAATTGGAAATAGCCTTATTATCTTCCGCAATCAGTATCCTGTACATGTTTCCCCTCCCCTGTATCTTCCTTTCCGTTTCCTGTATCCTGCCGGCATTTATCATACTTTTCAGGATGGCGCATAATTTTAATCAACGCGGCGCAGGATGCAATCTGCAGAAACATGGATGGAAAACCGCCTATGCTGGCAAGAGTCTTGGCTCCCCCCACTCCTGTAAAAACAGCCATGACAGCTGCCATGACACCAATTATCATACCCCATAGTATCTTAAGGCCGGCCGGTGCCTCCATTTCCTCCTCGGACATTCCCGAGGTGCACACAGAAGCAATTGCGTTGGTATTGGAATCCGCAGCCGTAACAAAAGATATGAAGGTTGCCAGCACGAATATGGGAATACACAATTGTCTCAGGGGAAGCACCTCGAAAAGTTTATATACAATGGATTCTGCCCCTGAAGTCTCCAGCAGCGGAATCAGACTTTCCTGCATATGCATGTGGATAGCCGTACCTCCGAATATGGAAACCCAAATCATGGAAAAAACAGTGGGCACAAACAGATTTATGATAATACAGTCCCTGATTTTGTATCCCCTTGCCAGCTTTCCTAAAAACAGGGCTGTAACCGGAGCCCAGGCCAGATAACTGGCCCAGTATCCTACCTTCATGTTCCCAAGGCTGGACCAGGAGCTGTTGCCCAGGTTCATGGAATCCGTAAACAGGTTGCGCATAAAGAAGGAATCCATCAGCTCTCCCACTGATTCAACGCCAAAGTTCAATATGAATTTTGTGGGTCCAAACAGGAAAATGAACAGAATCAGGAATGAAAATATATATACATTAAAGCTGGAAAGCCACTTAATTCCCTTCATAATGCCCGAAGACGCCGATATGGTATATACCAGGATAATGGCCGCCATGACGATTATCAGCATAATGCCGTTGGTAGGTATTCCTGTTATGTTGGATATGCCTCCCGCCACAGAAAATGCCCCTGTGGACAGGGAACCCGACATACCGGCGCAGAGTATGAAAATACAGAGGGCGTCGATGATGTCTGCCAGCCTTCCCTTTGTTGCCCGTTCCCCCAGCAACGGCGAAATGCAGGCCCCCAATGAAAATGGTTTCTTCATATTGTAATAGGTAAACGCGAATACAGTTGCGGCCAGGGCATAAATTGCATAGGGTGTAATACCCCAGTGCAGATACATCTGGGCCATGGCAAAAACAGCAGCCTGAGGTGAGTTGGGCTCTATATCAAAAAACGGCGATGGATCACTCATAAGATACAGCGGCTCTGCTGCTGCCCAGAACATAAGACCGGCGGCTATGGTCGTACACAAACTGATTGCAAACCAGTTGAATTTGCCCAGTATCGGTTTGGCATCCTTTCCGCCAATCACTGTATTTCCAAATTTAGAAAAGCAGGCATAGAAGCATACCCCCACCGCTGCCAGTCCATAACCTGAGAACAGCCATTTAAAATTCCCCCAAATCCAATCCTTTACCCCATTGACCACCTTCAAAAAAGCATCCTGGGACACAAATCCCAAAATCAATACCATCAGCAGCACTAAAAACGGAGGCCAGAATACCCAGCCTCTTAATCTGCTTTTTCTCTTTTGCCCCGACACCTTCTCCATTACCAGTACCTCCTCATCTTTAGTCTGAGCCCCTTTTCTGCCCGAAGACTTATAACCGGTGATTGTATATATTGACCTGTAAAATAAAGTAATTAGGCTCATTATACCATTTGAACCTAGAGTCCAGAAACAATTTTACAACTTTGATACAAAAACCAGGCAAATAATCCGCCAATTTCACCCCCTTCCCTCTCTTTTTTATGGAAGCATCTGACTTACAGTCTGCCGGCGTTCCTTTTTCCACATCCGATACAAAACAGTTACATCTTCATCCACAAAAAAAGGCTGCAATTCCACCGGCACATGCCAACGAAACCGCAGCCTTCCTCACACATTACTGCTTAAATCACAATTCATATAACTTCATTACCCTGATCCAAATATTTTCTCACCCCTGCCTCAAACAGCTGCTGCCGTTTCCTTGCCGTTTCCCGGCAGGCTTCGGCTTCCTCCTTCCACACATCCGCCACCAGCCCCGGACAGTCTCCCATTATCCGGCACAATTCCTCAGCTGTATACACAGCGTCCTCACCCAGGCCAAGAATATCCATGATGCGGCAATCCAGCATCTTATTGTAGCTGTTCTTGGAACGGATTCCCTTTATATGTGAAATACAATCCGTACATGTTTTGTCACTGCCCAGGAACCTGCATGGCCCGCATATATCATCAGCCCCGGATGTGACTTTTATCTGTATCCGGTGATTCCCTATAATCTCATTTGCTGACCGGTAAAAATCATGGCCGTAATCCGTATCCGGTACAAAAACCTGGATTCCGCCTCCATACAGCTTGATAATGTCCATAAAATGATGGGGTTTGATTACCATTTTTATATCTCCTGTCTATCCGGCCTGTTCCTACAGTCCCAGATATTCTTCAAACAGATTGCACACCCTGACTGTATCCGGTTCATATTCCATCTCACAGAATATGCGAAGCAGCGGTTCCGTACCAGAGAATCTGGCAATAACCCAGCCGCCGTTCTTAAAATATACCTTGCATCCGTCCATATAAGAAACATGGTCTGTCTCAAAGGGCATTTCCGGCAGTTTCCGTTCCTCCATAAGGATGTTATGGATTCGTTCCTTTTCATCTGGCGTAAACCTGTAATCCCGCTCCGCCATATGGATGGCTCCATATTCCTTCCTGATATCCGCCGCTATCTCCGACAGCCTCTTCCCGCTGACAGCTATCATCTCCACCAGAAGGGCCGCCGCATAGATGCCGTCCTTTCCGTGTATATGGCCCTTTACCGTCAGTCCGCCTGAGGACTCGCCTCCTATAATGGCATCCGTTTCCTGCATTTTCGCGGATATATGCTTGAACCCCACCGGCACCTCGTAGCATTTCTGCCCAAAGCTCTCTGCCACCTTGTCCAGCACATGGGTGGTTGCCAGGTTGCGCACAGCAGGTCCCCGCCACCCCTTGTATCTCAGCAGATAGTAATAGAGCATGACCAGTATGTTGTTTGCGTGGAGATAATGCCCCTGGTCATCAATGACTCCCAGCCTGTCCGCATCTCCGTCCGTGGCAATGCCGATATCGCAATACCGGTCCAGCACATAATTCTGGAGATTCCGCAGAGTCCGCTCCGTGGGCGCCGGCATCTTTCCGCCGAACAGGGTGTCGTGCCTGGAATTAATGGTTTCTATGGTACACCTTGCAATGGAAAGAATGGTGCTCAGAGCCGTCAGGCTCACACCGTACATGGGATCAATGGCAATGCGCAAATCACGCTCCTTGATGGCGTCCATGTTAATCACGGATATGATGTTATCCAGATACTCATTCATGGGATTGATTTCCCTGACCATGCCCTTCCTTACAAGCTCCAGGTAGGATGGCGGCGGCATCTGTCCGTTTTCCTCCTCATTGGGAAGATAAAGTTCCTCTGCCTGTTCCAGGTAATACTCAATCTCTGCTGTCTGCTTCTCATCCGCGTCCCTTCCCCCGTATGTAAACACCTTGATACCGTTATAGATGGCCGGATTATGGCTGGCTGTCACCATCATGCCGTAGCTCAGCTCATGCTTCATCACATAGAACATTACCAGCGGAGTGGGCGAGCTGCGGTTTACAAACCACACCCGGATTCCCTGGTTTCCAAATATTTCGCAGGACCATATGATGGCCTCTTTTGAAAGGAACCGCCTGTCATACCCCATGACAACGCCCTGACCCTCCACACCCTCTGCCTTCATCTTAAGGCATATGGCCAGCGCCAGCTTTTGTATGTTTTCCTTTGTAAATTCTTCCCCAATGATGGCTCTCCAGCCGCCTGTCCCGAACTTTACCATATGTTTTCTCCTCATTTTCCTCATAAAAGCCTGAAGGTTTCCACAAAACGCTTCAGGCTTTTGCACATACTACACGATTGACACCTTTCCTTTGCTCACCTTCAGGAATATCAGCAGCATGACAACCGTACTCACAGTCAGAATAGAGGCCAGCGCTGCCGCCGTACCATAGCTGTTGCGGACCACCTCAGTATAAATTGCTACAGAGATGGTACTTGTCTTGCCCCCATAGAGCATGACGCTGGATGACAGCTCATTGATACAGGTAATCCAGCTGAGGATGGCTCCGGACAGCACACCGGGCGCCATGAGCCTTGCCGTTACCTTGCCGAAGGTTTTCATAGGTGACACGCCCAGACTGATGGACGCCTCCTCCACACTTGGGTCCATCTGCTGCAGGAAGGCGCTACCCGATCGCACCGTATAGGGCAATTTTCTGACCACAAAGGCGATAATGATGATCAGGGCCGTACCTGTAAGAACCACTGGTGGCTTATTAAACGCAACGATTAAGCTGATACCCAGAACAGCTCCCGGAATAACAAAGGGGAACATAATAATTAAATCCATCAGCTGCCCGGCCACGCCCTTCTGGCGGACCACAATATAGGAAATCAGCATACCCAGCGCTATAATGAACACAATGGCAACCGTGGAAAATACAAATGTATTCCTGATGTTGGTCCACAGACGGTTGAATATGGTGATATAGCTGCCCAGGCTGAATCCTTTCTGGAAGCCCGTGAAATCACATTTGATAAAGCTGGTGATAAGCACCACAATCTGCGGCAGGATTCCCACAAAGGTGACCAGCATCACAGGGAATGTGGCCAGGAAACGCTTGAATCCGTGAAGCACTTCTTCCTTGGGGGGACGCATGGCTGTCATGACGTAATTCTTTCTGGATACATAATACTTCTGCACCAGCAGCACTGTGGTGGAGCAGATCACGATAATAACAGACAATGCGCTGGCCAGATGGGCGTTGCCGCCAATCTCACTCATATATTCATTGTATACCAGAACCGGAAGCACCATATAGCCTTCGCCGATGAGCATGGGGGTTCCGAAATCAGCCAGGCTGGTCATGAATACCATAATGGCTCCTGCTGCAATGGATGGAAGCACCACGGGCAGGGTAATGGTCCACAGCCTGCGCAGCTTATTGCTTCCCAGATTCTCCGCAGCCTCCTCCAGGCTGGAATCAATGCTTCCCATGGCCCCTGACGTGTACAGGTACACATAGGGGAAGAGCTTAAAGGTAAATACAATAATAATACCCAATTTGCCGTAAATACTGGGCAGATGGATACCGATATTGGCAAACAGGCTGGTGATAAAACCGGAACGTCCAAACAGGGTAATCCAGCTGTAAGCCCCGATAAACGGCGGGCTCATCAGGCTCATGATGATAAAAATGTGGATAAACCTTTTTCCCACCACATTATACCTGGACATAACATAGGCAATGGGCACACCCACCACTAAGGTTGTGAGTGTGGTGACCACGGATACGAACAGGCTTCGCCCCAGGGCATTGTAATAGTATTTTTTTGTAAAGAACCGGATATAGTTCTCCAGGGTAAAACCAGCCGCATTTTTTGAAAAAAAGCTTCGTGTTATCAGGGTACAGAAGGGATAAAACAGGAAAATCAGCATAAATCCCACTACCAGTACCTTGACCCAGAACCAAAAGTCCAGCTTTTTGCGCGACTTTACCATGAAATCACCTCCTGGGTTCCGGCGTCGTAAACGCCTACCGCGTTGATATCAAAGTTGACCTTGACCCGCTGTCCGTCCGGGCGCAGCTCGCGGACATCCTTGGTGTACTCGTTAAGCTGTACGGTCTGTCCGTTATCCAGTTCAATCTCATATTCAATGAAATCACCCAGGAAGGTGGATATGACAATTTTTCCCGGCAAACCTTCCTTTTCATCAAAGAACAGCTGCTCCGGCCTGGCAGAAATGATTCCTTTTCCCTTAAAAGGTGCCTTGAGACTGCATGTAATCGTGCACTCTCCCTTAATATCAAGAACTGCCGCTGCCGGATTTTCGCCGTTCACATCACATTCCACGAAATTGGAAACCCCTATGAATCCTGCCACAAATGTATTCTGCGGTTTTTTGTATATATTCTCCGGGGAACCCACCTGCATCACCTCGCCCTCTTTGATAACCGCAATACGGTCAGAGATGGCCAGTGCCTCCTCCTGGTCATGGGTCACATAGATGGTGGTAATTCCCAGGCGGCGCTGCAGCTTTTTAATGACTGTCCTCATCTGTACCCTGAGCTTTGCGTCCAGGTTGGACAGGGGTTCATCCATTAACAGCACGCCCGGCTCTATGACAAATGCCCTTGCAAGGGCCACCCTCTGCTGCTGCCCGCCGGACAGCTCGTTGGGCTTTCTGTCTTTCAGATTCTTAATCTGAACCAGGTCAAGAGCCTCCTCCACCTTGCCGGGAATCTGGTCCTTGGGATACTTTTTTGCCTTTAAACCATAGGCCACATTCTCTGCCACAGTCAGATGGGGGAAAATGGCATAATTCTGGAACACCATGCCGATATCCCTTTTGTGGGCCTCCAGGTTATTGATAACCTTATCATCAAAGCAGATTTCTCCGCCGTCCACACTGTTAAAACCCGCTATCATTCTAAGCAGCGTGGTCTTGCCGCATCCGGAGGGCCCTAACAGTGTAAAAAATTCGCCCTGTTTTATCTCCAGATTCACTCCCTTTAACGCTGTAAAATCACCGTACCTCTTAACGGCGTCCTTTATGATAACTCCATGGCTCATACCAGTTTCCTCCTTATATGCTGACGCTGCCTTCTCCCGGCCCATCTTCCAATCCTGATTCAATCCTATCCTTTACGTGAAAGACTGTCCCGCCCTTCCGGGTCCGGACAGCCTTTTCACCGTGTTGCTCTGATTCTATATCTCTACTGCTTATCTATAAGCAATACTCCCACAGGTTTAATCTACCATGATATCATTGAAATGCTCAATGATGGCTTCCTTCTCATTGGCTGCCCAGTCAAAGTCATAATCAACCAGCGGAATATCTTCCAGTTTAGCCATGCCTTCGCCAACTTCCATGTCGCTTCTTACAGGACGGCGTCCCCAGTTTCCGCTCTGCTCGGTCTGGCACTCTTTGGATGTAACGAAATCAATAAACAGCTTGGCGTTCTCCTCATTCGGGCATCCCTTAACCAGGGCCACTCCATCCGGCACAGCGCTGGTTCCATCCTTAGGATATACAAATCCTACCGACGGGTCATCCTTGTACTGCACAGCAGCCTTCTCCAGGGTCAGTCCCACATAGAACTCACCGTCAGCCACCATCTTATGGCACTTGCCTGAAGAGTCAACAATCTTTCCATCCAGGTTGTCATATAATTTCTTGATGAAATCCCATCCGTCTTCCTTGCCGCCATGGCCCAGAATCATGGTGCACAGCTGTGTGTAAGCGGAACCGGATTTGGATGGCAGACAGTACGCAATCTTTCCCTTCCACTCAGGCTTTGTCAGGTCTTCCCATGTCTCAGGAATGGTCAGGCCGTCCTTCTCAATCAGGTCCTTGTTATAGAAGATAACCATTGGCAGCGGGCTCTCGCCAATCCACAGTCCGTCCGGATCCTTGTAAGCAGCGCCTATGAATTCGTCGTTAGCACATACATATGGCTCAAAATATTCCTTGAAAGCTGCCAGGGAGTCAGCGCCTCCGCCCCACAGTACATCTGCAATGGGATTGGCTGTCTCAGCTGCAATACGGTTGCACAGCTCGCCGGTACCTGCCGCCACTACCTCTACCTTAACATTGGGATACTTCTCCATAAACAGGTTAACACCTGCATTCAGAGGATCCGCGTCATGGGGCGAATATACAACCACGGTTCCCTTATAATCCTCAGGAGCCTTCTCGCCTGCTGCTTCCGCTTCTGCCTTTGTCTCCTCTGCCTTAGTTTCCTCTGCTTTGTCCTCCGCCTTGGTATCTGCCGGTGCCTCTGTTGCTGCCGGAGCTGTTGTTGTGTCGGCCGCCTTCCCGCCGCCGCATGCTGCCAGGCTTAAAACCATCATTGTTGCCAGTGAAGCTGTTAAAAACCGTTTCTTCATAATACACCTCTCCTTTTATATCATATTTTCAGTTCACGTATTCATTGGGAGTTTTTACCTCCGATAGTCATATTATATGACTTTACTGTGCGTTTTTCCATTTGTTATTCTTACATTTCTTTTGTTATTCTGAACTATTGCATATATTTTATGCTATTTTTAATATTTATATATACATATTATCCAACCAAACGTATTTTCTGCGGATATAAAAAATAGCCGCGGCAGTATACCTGCCGCAGCAATCTCTTAATTCCAACTATCAGCTTAAATCATTCCTGCTTCCCGTTTTCCGTACCAGTTCTATTTCCTGTAACCGCATTTCGGGCAGACACCATTTTCATCTAAAGCAATGCCGCATAACGGGCAGCGCTCCATTGTCCTCTGGGGCTTAAATTCCTCAGACGCAGCGTTTACACCGCTTGTGAAGGTTATTTTAACGATGTTTAATTTGTCTTTTAACAGATCATAGACAATTTTAATCATGCCCTCCACTGTCATGGTTTCTTTTGTTACAACCAGACGGCATTCCGGATACGCTGTTGCAAGATCTGTTTTGAAAGCAGGACCTTTCATAATATTGTTGGGAGCACCGTCCTTGATACCCTGAGCTTCATATACCCCAAGAAGAGCAGGAAGCAACGGATCATCCTCCCGTAAAATCGTGGCATGGTCAAAGTTCTTTAAAACCTCCCACGCTGTTTTCTGGATCTCGTTGCAGGGGAATACCATATTGACGCCTGCATTCACCGTGTCCTCCACCTCTAATGTTAATATGCCTGTGTGTCCGTGCAGATACTGTGCTTCACCTTTAAAACCATAAAACCTGTGTGCGTACTGTAAATCCAACGTTGTGATACTTCTCATGTAAAACCTCCTTCTCTTTTGTGTTTATAGGGGCGTTCTATGCTCCCCTAATTGGATACATCCGGTAAATTGCTGCATCGAATCAGGCTGATCATATACCTCTTATAAATAATAATAGTTCTTATTATCATTATAGTCACAGCATCATTAAAAGTCAAGGAAAATAAATATATTTTTTAATTGCCGCAGTTTGCCCGGCCTTTAGAGGACCAAAACCGAGATCCAAAAAATGGTGCAGAATCAGATGTTAAGCTGGCTTATAACACCGATTCTGCACCATTTTTATATCATATGTCCGGACTACTCCTCTGCCGCCAATTCCCTCACTGCCTGAATCCCGGCATCGATCTCTTCCTCCGTGTTAAAGTAAGAAAAGCTGAACCGCACCATGCCCTGTTCCACGGTCTTAAAGGATTCATGCATCAGAGGCGCGCAGTGGGCGCCGGGGCGGGTGGAGATTCCATAGGTGACAGCCAGTTCATCGCTGACCTCTGAGGAATCGTAATCCCCGATATTCAGGGCCACAATGGCAGCCCTTTCATCAGAGGTGAAATCACCGTACACCCGGACTCCCGGTATCTGTACCACACCGTCATAAAACCGGCGCATCAGTTCTGCCTCTCTGCGGTGAATGGTTTCCACCCCAGTCTCCTTTATAAAGCCAAGGGCGGCATGGAGGCCTGCTATTCCATGGCCGTTCAGCGTCCCCGCCTCCAGGGCCGTGGGCATGTCCCCTGGATGTTCCTTCAGATAGGTATGAACACCGCTTCCCCCTGCCTTAAGGGGTCTTATGCGTATACCGTCTCCCACGCAGATTCCGCCTGTTCCCTGGGGGCCCAGAAGCCCCTTATGGCCGGTAAAACACAGCACGTCTATATGCATCCTCTTCATGTCAATGGGAAGGACTCCCGCTGTCTGGGAGGCGTCTGCCACCAGCCGGATTCCGTGTCTGTGGCAGAGTTCGCCAACACGCTCCAAATCCATCCGGTTGCCGGTCAGGTTGGAGGCATGGGTACACACAACTGCCTTTGTCTCAGGCCGTATGCTTTCCTCCAGCTGGTCATAACACAGAACACCCTTTTCATCGCAGGGCAGAATCGTCAGGCTGACGCCCCGGTTTTCCATCAGATAAAGAGGCCGAAGCACGGAATTGTGCTCCAGTACCGTGGTAATCACATGGTCCCCTTTTGAAAACAGGCCCTGGATGGCCGTGTTCAGGCTTTCAGTGGAATTACTGGTAAATGCAACCTGCAGCGGATTTCCCAGGTTAAACAACTCCGAAATTCTCTCCCTGGTTTCATAAATCATCCTGGACGCATCCAGGGAAGCCTCATGGGCCCCTCTGCCGGAATTGCCGAAATTCCTCATGGCGTCCGACACTGCATCAATGACACAGTCCGGCTTCCTCATGGTAGTAGCTGCATTGTCAAAATAAATCATAATAGCGCCTCCCTTTCCCATCTAATCAATCGGGAAATTTCAATCACAATCCGGTGTCCGCCCAACATTCATACATAAGACAGGGCACCTGTTGGCATACACCTAAAAATCAGTACATGAGCCGGACCATTTCTTCATGTTCCATGCCCTTTTCCTTCATGAACTCAGACATCTCCTGTTCCATGTCAGGTTCGCAGCACCAGGCAAGGCCGCAGCCCGCGGATATTTCCCTGGGAACCGGTATCATCCTTCCTGTCTTTTGGTTTTCCTTACAAAGCTTCTCCATGGCAATGGCTTCTGCCGTGGTATGAAATGTAATGATTAATTTTGGTTCTTTTTTTCTCATCCCATAAATCCTTTCGTATCTAAAATATGCTGCAGCAGACTGTCACCAGGCGGTCAAACAGCCTGATTTCCTTCCACTGCAGCATCCGGTTTCAGAAGCCCTGGTTCAGACACGCTGTGAATCCGGGACATCTGTATTATTCAATCACAATCTCAAATTCAGACCCCTTTTTGGTTACTGTGGCCGTCTTACCCTGGCTCTTTGCATATTTCTCAACATTCATCCTGGTATGAGGTTCACTGACCAGCACCTTCACCGGCTCTCCCTTGTGCTTCTTAAGGGCTGCTGCCGTCAGCATCACAGGCTCAGGACAGGATAAACCTCTTGCATCTACTTCATACATATCTCTTACCTCCTATTTCCCTTCCTGCTGCTTTGGCATAAATC
This sequence comes from Enterocloster sp. 210928-DFI.2.20, assembly GCF_020554465.1. Taxonomy (NCBI): domain Bacteria; kingdom Bacillati; phylum Bacillota; class Clostridia; order Lachnospirales; family Lachnospiraceae; genus Enterocloster; species Enterocloster sp. 210928-DFI.2.20. The sequence continues at coordinate 20,002 of NZ_JAJCHK010000016.1, read as the reverse complement.
CGATAATAAACAGAATAACAATGCATCCAATGACCGCGGCTTTACCGGCCATGGCCAGACCGCCCGGAGCTGCGGGCGTATCCGCGGTAGCTGCAGCTGCTGCCGATGCTGCCAGCCCGAAGTTGTGGCAGAAAGCAGCTCCCACCAAAAGTCCAAGAAATGTCACAGCGGAATCAGAGGAACCCTGACCGGCTAAAACCAGCTGGCGAAGCGGGCATCCGCCTGCCAGGACAGCCGCGAAACCAACGGCGTAAAGTCCCAGAATATTCCAGATATGTTGTGAATGTGCAACCGGCTGTCCTGCAAAGGAAAGCTTGAATCCGCCTGTAGCCAGATTAAACACCAGCATGACTGCAAACAGTCCGCCGATCACAGTAATCAAATCAAAATTCCTCATTAAAATGACGTCACGGATACTGCCTGCGAAACAGGTCCTGCATTTCTGCGCTATGGCGCCAAACAGCAGGGCCACAGCCAGGGCAAGAAGCGCAGGGGCATGCATGCTGCCCGGACCCTTTTCACTGAATGCAAACAATGTGGTGGTCAGGCTCAGTACAAACAGCACCACCAGGACAACCGGAAGCACTGCCCCGTTTATCTTTCCGGTTTCGTGAGCCCGTCCCAGTGAAAATCCATGCTTTAAAGCGATAGTTCCGGTAAATACACCGGCTGCAAATCCGAGAAATCCCACATATGCGTTTAAATCACCGGCTGCCATACGGATTACCATGCGCAGCGGACATCCCAGAAATGCCAGGGAGCCAATCATCATGATAACACCCAGGATAAAGCGCAGCATGGGAGACGACCCTGCCGTGGAACGGTATTCCCTGGTAGCCAGGGCAATCAGGAAGGAACCGCAGACAAAACCCACGATTTCCGGCCTGAAATACTGCACCACCGCCGCGGTGTGAAGCTTCATGGCACCGGCGGAATCCCTGATAAAGCAGGCCACGCAGATTGCCATGTTCTTTGGATTGCCAAAGTAAGCGAGAATACATGCCAGTATTCCCAGTGCCACTCCGGATAAGAGCAGCGTCTTTTTAGAGCTTGTCAGATTCATAATCATATCCCCTTTTCTTTTGGTAAAACTACCTTCATCTTACCAAAGTGAAAGGGGCAAATCCAATTCAAAAAAACATAGCATGTTTTTTTACTATAGACATTTTCTATACAAAATTCCATGCAGGATAAGCCTGCATAAATCCTTACAGAAAACCTTGCATGTACCCTTACATAAACCCTTACATAAACCGCCCGATATCCTGCTGCCAGTTTCTGTCCCTGTAATCAATCACAAGATCCCGGAAGGCTTCCGCTATCGGGGAGAGGCGTATATTCTTGCTGTATACCATGTAAAAGGTCCGTTTCTTGTCCAGGCCGTCTATCTTCAGATACTTTATCCGGTGGGTTTCTTCCTTTTCCCCGGCAGCCATCCTGGACAGGATGGAAATTCCCAGGCCTCCGGCCACAGCCTGTTTGATGGTCTCGGTGCTGTTCATGCGGGCAATCACGTCCACATTTTTAAAGACCGGGACACCGTGGATTTCCGCCTTTTCCATCTCCTGCTTTGTACCTGAGCCTTCCTCCCGGAGGATAAAGGTCTCATGTTCAAAATCACGGAAGCTCACCGTGCTCCCCATCTTCCACCGGGCATACCTCTCCGTATCAGGCACAATGAGCACCAGCTCATCCATAAACACAGGCTCATACACCAGACTGTTATGCATCTTATAGCCTGTGAGTCCAATCTCGCCCTTCTGGCTCATGACATTTTCAATCACAGTCTTACTGTCCGACTGATCCACATAAAAACGGATTTTGGGGCATTTGGCATGAAACTCCCCTATGAGCCGGGGCAGATAGTACTGCCCCGGAATGCTGGATGCATATAAATCCAAAACACCGTCCATCGCCTCGCACTGGGCCTGTACCGTAGCCAGAGCCTGGGACCGGGTATGAAGCATATCAATGGCATAGGGGTAAAACAGCTCCCCCTGCTTTGTCAGGGTTATCTCCCTTCCTGTGCGGTTCACAAGGGTTGTCCCCATCTCATTCTCCAGATTATTGATGTGGGCACTGATTGTGGGCTGGGTCAGAAAGGTGGCATCTGCTGCCTTTGAAAAACTTTTGTACTTTACCGCATTTACAAATGCTTCTAATTGTCTGAATTCCATAGCCGCCTACCTTGACTTCTGGACAAGGATACGTACATCGTCCTGTTTCTTTGTTATCTTCTGCTGGTCGCAGTACTCCAGGAATAAAACAGCATACTTCCTGGACGTTCCCAGCAGATCCCTGTAATCTCCCAGGGAAATGTTCGGGTGGGAATCAAAGTATCCCTTAAGAAGTCCCATGGCCTTGTCCCAGTTGTCCTTGTGAATCAAGGCGCCTGGATTTATCTTTATCAATGTACCCTTTTTCACAAGATCATTTACAATCTGTTTGGCCATCTTCTTGTCCTTGAACTTACCGATCACATCGTCCGTGGCCGGTATCTCATATCCTGCCTTCAGATATGTGTCCTCTATGTCTTTTAACATCCCCTTAAGCTCATGGGAATATTCAGCATTAAATCCGGCTGCCGCTATGGCGCTTGCCATGGTGACCGTAATGCTGCGCTTAATCATCTCATTCAGGAGGACATCTGCTTTCTTGGACTCCCGGATTTTGAAATTATCCAATATACGGCTCTTAAATTCTTCCTTCTCCATGCCGTCGGAAATAGGATTCTCCTTGTGGAACTGATTCAGGAGTTCGGTGCCGTACTGCGTGATTTCATTCCAGTAATCCTTGTGGATAAAGCTTCCGTCGCTGAGGCGGACAGCCTTCTTCCCCTTGACCAGGACCTCCAGCTGTTCCTCTGTTTCCTGATTGGTCCAGTTGAGCTTGGCGGCCAGTATCTTAGGAACCGGGAAGTACCGGCTCTCCTCCTTAAGCTCCAGCTCCAGGACCTCTAAATCAGTGCCCAGCTCCTTTATATGAAGGCTGTCAATGACTTCCTCATGATTCCTCTTATGCTTTAACGCCTCAGCCTCCAGCACGATGCCTCCGCCAAAGGTAATGGTGGGAGAATAAAAACGGATAATAAACCGGTCATTCCTCCTCACAGCCACAGGCTCGTCAAACCGGAACTGCACGTAAGCCTCCTCACCGGCAGACAGCACATCCTTATCAAGGAGAACTGCCTTGCATATGGCCTGGGCTGAACCATAATTGATGTGGACCCTGTCTCCGTTTCTCAGTTCCCTGTCCGTGGAGGAAAATAACTGCACCTTGGCGTCTATGAACTGGCTTTTCAAAAGGGAATCCTGGGCAGCCAGAACATCTCCCCTGTTAATCTCGTCCTTCTTGATATTAACCAGGTTGAGGGCTGTTCTCTGGCCGGCATAGGCCATGTCCACCTTGTGGCCGTGGGTCTGTATCTCCCTTATTTTGACGGTTTTCTCAGTGGGATAGAGCTCCACCTCCTGGCCTACCTGGCAGCAGCCCTCCAAAAGGGTTCCTGTGACAACCGTGCCGAATCCTTCCATTGTAAATACACGGTCTATAGGCAGACGGAACAGCTCCTTCTCCTGGCGTCTGGCGCCTGCCGCCCTTACCTTATCCACTATCATCTGTTTCAGCACATCAATATTTTTTCCGGTATAGGCAGATACCTGGATGCGGTCAGCCTTTTCCATGAAGGTACCTTTAACCAGATTGTCCACATCATCATTAACAAGCTCAGCCCAGTCCTCATCCACCAGATCGGCCTTGGTAAACACCACAATGCCCTGCTTGATATGAAGCATCTTAAGAATCTCAAAATGCTCAACCGTCTGAGGCATAACACCCTCATCCAGGGCAACCACCAGAAGCACCAGGTCGATGCCGCCAATACCTGCCAGCATGTTCTTCACAAACTTCTCATGGCCCGGTACATCTATGATTCCAATATGGATTCCGGCGTCATTGGGCAGGTTGGCAAATCCCAGCTCAATGGTTATTCCCCTTTTCTGCTCTTCCTTCAGCCTGTCCGTATCCGTCCCTGTAAGAGCCTTTATGAGACATGTCTTGCCGTGGTCCACATGACCGGCTGTTCCCACTATTACATTTTGCATATCATCACCCCTCAACCTGTCTGCTGTCCATTGCGGTAAACGCTGCTACAATATATTCAAACTCATCTTCCCTGATGGTCCTCACATCCAGATAAACCTGGTTGTGGGTAATCCTTATAATAATTGGAATTTCCTCTTTGCGGAGAAGGCGCTCAATCTTCTCCGGCGCCAATGTCCTGCCCTGAACGGCCACCGCATATCCGTCCAACAGCACCGTGGGGGCGGAACCGCCGCCTACCTGATCCTTGCACGCCTCCACCTCCACGGTGAAGTGATGGGTTGTTCTGCGGATCTCCCCGGCCAGCCTCTCCGCCTTGTCCTTAAGCTCTGCGGCCGGTGTGGTTATCATGTTCAGCACCGGTATGGTCTTTCGGGCCTGGCGGATATCCGAATACTCAAAGAAGGTGGCCTCCATGGCCGCCAGCGTCATCTTGTCCACCCGGAACGCCCTTGCCAGGGGATGGGCCTTCATTTTATCAATGTACTCTTTCTTTCCTGCGATGATACCGCCCTGAGGCCCGCCTAACAGCTTGTCCCCGCTGAACAGAATCACGTCTATGCCGGTCTTTAAGGCGTCCAGAACCGTGGGCTCGTCCACCCCGCAGTCTGTCAGGTCAGCCATGAGACCGCTTCCCATATCGTAGATAACCGGAAGATTTAATTTCTTACCCAGCTCCACCATCTCAGGAAGTTCCACCTCCTGGGTGAAGCCCAGTATCCTGTAGTTGCTGGTATGGACCTTCATCAGTGCGCCGGTCTCACCTTCATGGTAGGCATTCAGATAATCCGAGGGCTTTGTCTTGTTTGTTGTTCCCACATCCATCAGCCTGGCACCGCTCTGTTCCATGATTTCCGGCACCCGGAAGGAACCTCCGATTTCCACCAGCTCCCCCCTGGAGACAATAACTTCCTTGTCCTTTGCCAGGGCGGAGAGGCAGAGCATGGTGGCCGCCGCGTTGTTATTGACCACCATGGCGGCTTCCGCTCCCGTAATCTTGGTGAGGATTTTTTCCACATGGTCATGGCGTGACCCTCTGGATCCCCGCTTCACATCGTATTCCAGATTAGTATAATTTCTGGCCACGTCCATGATGCTCTCGCAGGCCTTGTCCGACAGATTTGCCCTTCCCAGGTTGGTGTGCAGCACCACCCCGGTTGCATTGATAACCCGCCGCAGGCTCTTTTTCTTCTTGCCTGTAATGCGGGCCACAATTTCCGTCATCAGCGTTTCCTTGGTCCCCACCTGACTCCGCCTGCCTTCCAGGATGTCCTTTCTCAGCTCATCAATGACTTCCCTGACCGAGTCCACAATCACTGCTCTGGGCGTACTTTCCGTAAAAAAAAAGAGCCGCTCATCCTGCAGCACCTCGTCAATTTTCGGAATCTTTCGGAGTAACTCTCTTCTATCTTCCATCATATATTACCTCCACTACAGATATGGTTTAAACGGAGGAGGTGGGAATCGAACCCACCCAGAGGGCTCTTAACCCCCCACAACGGTTTTGAAGACCGCGAGGCACACCAGCAACCTATCTACCTCCATATCTTTTGGATAGCATTTAACTTTAATATACTATCATGTATTCAGTTGTATGTCAATCCGAAACTTTCAAAAAAGTTATCGCGAAAACTTAAATCTATTCTGATTTTCCGCCCCGCGAAAGCGATGTTTCGCGGGCACGGAAAATGTATAACTTATGAATGAATGGCTTTATCTTAGCTAACGTATCCGGCTGCCTTCAGAATCTCGTGTGCCTTATCCTTGTTGGCATCAGACATCAGTACGATGGGGCCTGTGCATCCCATGCCGCTCTCAGCATAGATACCGGCTTTCCACAGCGCCTTAACAGCGTCCTCCAGGTCCATTACCTCGATACCCGGAATCTGTGAAGTAACTACTTCCTTAGGAGGCATCTTCACTTCCTCGGCTGCTGCGCCTGCGTCCTTCTTGCCTGCGGACTTTAACTCGTTGATGATATCCTTAAGTCCGGCCTTATTTGCCTTCTCAAATTCTTCATCAGCAATCTTCTTCCAGTCATGGCGAATCAGGTTTGTGGCATACTCCATGGCTCCTGCAATTACAGGCGCGCCGGAAGCACGTGACACAATCATGATAAGACGGTCATATCCCTCGCCCACGCCGGGACCGTAACCGAATCCTAAGGACTCGTAATTACCGCCTGTGGTATAGGAAGAGAATACCTTCATCATCAGGTTGCCTGTCAGGGAATCCATAACCATGATGTCGGGTGTTCCTCCCAGCAGGTCATTTCCTCTCATGACAATACCGCCGTCAGCCCTTACGGACTCTGCGAAGTTAATATCATAGCCGTTCTCAGCCAGCTTGAGAAGTGCCTTCTCTGTCTGGCGTGCACCGTCAATGTTGGCAATGCCTACGGTTGGGTTCTCCACACCGTCTGCCTTTGCCGCAATGATTCCATAGATTGCGTTCTTAACCATGCCGCTGATACGGTCTGTGTCGGACGTACCTGTGGTGGTGGCAATATACATAGGCTTTCCCTTGCCTGGGGTGACAACCTTTCCTACTGTGGACACACCGATGGGGAATGGATAGTGCATGGTTACAGCGCCGTCAATCTCGCCGGAATCCAGCATTTCTTCCATCTTCTTATGAAGGTCTTCCCCCTCGATCAGGACAGCCTTAAGTCCCTTCATCTCGGCAATCTTCATGGCTTCTTCTATATTATCCTGGCCATGTTCGCTGCCTTCTGAGGCGAAGCCGATAACCGGCTTTTTGCCATATTGTCCTGTTTCAAGAGCATCGGCCACCTCAAGAAAAGTATTAGCAATCATAGCTTTTATTTTCTTATCAGACATAACATATTTCCTTTCTCTCGGTGAAAATTATTCCTCTTCGCCCATCAGACCCTCGGCAAACGCTCTCATGGCCTGGCCAATCATAGCCTTTACCTTGCTCTCATCTACGCCGCCGTTCTCCTCTGAAGCAGAACCATCGTTGGCCTGAACCACGAAGGATACGCCGTCGAACAGATTGGTCATTCTTCCAAGGAATAAGCTTCCCTTACCGATAATCATGGCGCGCTTTGTCTCGCCAGCCAGGATTTCGTCTCTCAGAAGTCCAAGGTAAGGAACGCCTGAAGGAATATGTCCCTGGGTTGGAGCCCAGCCGGTCATACCATGCTCCTTAACGAAATCTGCAATCTCATTACGCTGTAATTCGCCCCTCTTAACACCAAGAGCAGCAATCATCTTGTAGTTAGCCTCAGGAACATCGCCTGCGCCTGCGGGTTTGGTGATATCCGGATTCTGCATCTCAGGAGAGTACTTGTCGATATCCACAATCTTTAAACCAGCCTCATCCAGAGGATTGGTTACCAGGGAAGAGATAACGTTCTGAGGAGCGGATCCTGTTCCAACGGTGTGGCGTCCCACGATATCAGTTCTGATCTGTGGGCTTACGCCGTCATCAGCGCTTACTAATACGGAGAATCCTGCGATAGCGTCCTCCAGAATCGGAAGTCCCTTCTTTACATGGTCCTTGCCGTTCATACCTAATTTAGCGGTACAGCCGCCTGCTGTAACCACAACGTTCTTAAATGTTCCTGCCTTTACCAGGGCAGCTGCATGAAGCATTGCATGAGCTGGTCCTGCACAGAAACCTCTTACGTCTGAACCGGTTGCGTTGACAAATCCAGCAACCTCAGCAGCTGCCTTTGCAAAGTTGCCGCCGCCTCTCTGGTTCATATCGCCGCAGGCCTCCTCGCAGCAGTCAACAACATAATCTATGTCAGCGGGATTAACTCCTGCTTTTTTTACTAAGTTAAGTAAGGATAATACGTTAGAAGCCTTTGTTACCAGGTTCTCTAACATAACGTGTGCGGATAAGTTGACATCCACGTCATGAGCTCTCTTAACAGCGCCAACCAGTACATTGTTGAAGTACAGAGGCTCTGCATGCTCGTCATTTACCAGAGCAGCGATTTCTTCCTGTGTTGTCTCGCTGTTCTTATCAAGAATAGCTACATGCTCGTCTGTGAACATGTGATGGGCGTCCAGCTTAGCTTTAACGTCAGCTGCAAATCCCTTTTCCAGTTTAACCAGATCAAATACGTCGCAGATCTGAATCAGGCCGTAGAACTCATCCTCTGGCATGATCTCGCCGTACTTGCCGTCCTTGCTGGCTCCATCCATTAATTTATCATACCATGGGAATCCAACCTCAGCCATTTTCTGTGGCTTTTCATTGCCAATATATACCTGGTTCGGCATATAGTTAACGGCATCCTCAAAACTTCTCAAATGGCTTGGAAGTTCCTTCAAATATTCTGACTCAGGATTAACAATCATCTCTGTTGTCTGTGTTGTACCATTGTGAATAACCATATCAGGTGTAACCGCCAATGTATAGCTGGCACCCTTTAAAACTGCATAACCGTTCATTCCTTCACCTCACCATAATTTATGACATCTAGTACTGCGTTGCGCAAGTCTCAGTCCGCGGCCGCCTTCGCTCCGCCGCAAAGTACAGCTATGTATCATACTGGAACTTGCGCAATGCAGTACTAGCATAGTTGTGCAATAAAAACCCATTGATTGCACAAAACCCCCGGAGACCCCATGAAGAGCCTCCCGGGGAATTACATCTAATGTAACTGTTCTGGACCGTTACATTTTAATTATAAATATTTGCAATACTGCTCTCTGATGGAAGACATCTCCTTAGCGATGTCATCAACGTCCATAACCATCTCCATCATGCTGATCTGATCGTCATAAACGCTGCTGTCAACCTCATCTTTGATCTCGTTCTCACAAACATGGAATACACTTAGTCCCAACTGGACTCCTGCTAGAGGACCTGCAAAAGTAGGATCGCCTGCTGTAACGGTTTCTGCAGCTAAACCAGCTGCCTCACCCTCTGCTGCTCCAAGAACAACTACAATGTTCTCAGCGCCGTACTGCTCAGCGAAATCTTTAACTCTCTTCTGATTTTCCAGATCCATAGCACCAGCGGCCGTTCAGACGAAGCACTCAGTTGAAGAATATACAACTTCAGCGCCTGCGGTCTTTACGCATTCTTCTATGGCTGGTCCCGGAATACCGTCACGGTCTCCGATGATGATGACTTTTTTGTCTTTCAAAATTGCCATATCCGTTTTCCTCCTTATTTTATTTTTGGTATTTGATTTGGCTGCCGGGTATTGCCCCGGCGCCATAATATAGACAAACGTCAGTATTGACGGTTGCTAGTAAAATAATGCGGTTGTCTGAGGACAAATTATAAGTTAGCCTCAATCATAGCCTTGATGTTCTCAACAGTTGCGTCGTCCTTAACGCACTCAGCAACCTTCTCGCCGCCCTTGTAGATAGCGATAACAGGAAGACCAAGAATCTTCTGTCCGATTGCCAGACGGCGTGCCTTGGTGGTGTTTAAAGAGGTGAATTTGATCTTATCGCCGTAATCACCCTCCATAGCATGGATATGTGGCATAAGAGCCTGGCATGGTACACATCCGTCACCGTAGAAGTCAACCAGTACTGTGCCTTCAGCTTTCAATACTTCTTCTTCAAAATTGTCCTTGGTTAAATCTACCATTGGTATTACCTCCCTTTCTCAACTATGAATCACTTATTTCTGCTCTGCAAGCCATCTCTCAACCTGCATGGAAGCGATTGCTCCGTCTGCAGCAGCAGTAACAACCTGTCTTAAGCTCTTTACACGGATATCGCCAACTGCGTACACGCCTTCCACATTGGTGTGCATGTCTTCGTCGGTCTTGATGTATCCGCGGTCCATCTCCAACTTGCCTTCGAACAGTTCGCTTCTTGGGTTGTATCCGATGAAGCCGAATACGCCGAACAGGCCGTCGTCTTCGTCTGCATCAATTCTTGTAAGCTCGCCTGTCTTAACATTCTTAACAGTCATGCCGGAAAGGATGCCGTCTCCGTGAAGCTCTTCCACAACTGTATCCCACATAAAGAACAGCTTAGGATTCTTGAACGCGCGCTCCTGGATGGATTTTGCCGCACGCAGCTCATCACGGCGATGGATAACAGTAACTTTTCTTGCAAACTTTGTCAGGTACATGGCTTCCTCAACAGCAGAGTCGCCGCCGCCAACTACGAATACTTCCAGATCCTCGAAGAAGGAAGCATCGCAGGTTGCACAGTAGGAAACACCCTTGCCCATAAACTCGCCCTCGCCCTTGCAGCCGATTGGCCTTGGGAAAGCGCCGGTAGCAATGATCAGGGTACGTGCCTTATAAGTTCCGTTGCTTCCAACCAGTGTCTTTACCGGACCTTCGATATCAACGCTGACAATGGTATCGCTGACACGCTCAGCTCCAAACTTCTCTACCTGCTTGGTCATTCTTTCAATCAGGGAAGGACCGCTCTCGCCGTCTACCATCTGTCCGGGATAATTCTCAATCTCGTCTGTAATGGCAATCTGGCCGCCGTCTTTTCCTTTTTCAATGAGCAGCGTATCAAGACGCGCTCTTCCTGCATAGATTCCAGCTGCAAGTCCGCCAGGACCTGCACCCAGAATGATGACATCATAAATCTTGTCCATCAGAATATCTCCTTACACATCAATTGAATTTCAGGGTTCACAAAATGCCGCTTCAAATAACATTTTATCACTAAACAGGCAGTTTGCAAACTCTTTTTTGTGCAATTACACCATTTTCAGAACGTTGTTGAATCATACCATGGTAACTTTAGGCACCATTGGAAGGACCGGTCAATGTTCTTTTTACGGATTTCTAAATTACGGTTTACTCAAATACAGTCTGCTCTGTAACTGGAGTCTCCAGTGCTGTCAGAGCCTTGGTCAGTATATGTCTCCTGATTTCCTTCTCTTCTTCCATGGTCAATGCAGGATTGCCAAGAGGATGAGGAATAGCGATAGCAGGAACAATACGGTTAGCTCCTACTGTCAGTGAAATCGGAACTACAGTTGCAATATGAACTACAGGGATTCCTGCTCTTTCAATTTCTTTTACCATCGTTGCACCGCAACGTGTACAGGTACCTCAGGTAGAGGTCAGAATGACCGCATCTACCCCGTCATTCCTCAGCTCCTGTGCGAACTCTGCAGCGAATCTCTTGGAGTTAGCTACGGATGTACCGTTTCCAACTGTGGTATAGAAATATCTGTGCAGGCTGCCGATTTTTCCTTCTTTTTCAAATTCTCTTAAAACGTCAACAGGAAGGACTCTGTCTGCGTCTTCGTTTGCATATACTGGATCGTATCCGCCATGAGCAGTCTCATAGGTAGCTTCTGTCAGGTCCATGACACCGTCGATGTCATACTTGCCGTACTTGGAAGCACTGGAGGACTCGATGTGGTCCGGGTTGCCCTTTGGTACGATACCGCCGGAGGTAACCAGAGCGATTTTTGCATGAGCCATATCTTTAACAGCCGGATTCGGATCTACTCTGTCGAAGTCAGGCATTGGGAACTCGGTTGTGAATTCCTTGCCGGACAGCTTCTTAATCAGCATCTCTACTGCTCTCTGAGAGCCTCTCTTGTCCTCAAAGAAGTTGACACGGATGCCGTTTGGCATATAGCCCTCTTCCTTGGAAGAACCAAGCTTCTCACCCTTGGCAAGCTTAAGTGCCAGAGGAGCCATGGTGGCAACTGCACTTCTCATGCCGGCTGCGCTGTTCTTGGTCTCAACCACATATACTTTGGTCTTGTACATGTCAGCGCCTGGGTTCTCTTTGTACATACCAGTCAGAACCGGAAGGTTTAACTCTTCCTTAACTGCCAGTGCAACAGTACCGCAGGCAACGCCGTAACGTCCTGCATTGAATGCCGGTCCGCAGATAACTGCGTCTGGCTTCTGGCTGCTGATCATATCCAGAATGGTCTTTTTAGCAGCTTCAACGTTCTCGTTGAAATAGGAGTCACCGCAGATAACGGTAGCTACGATTTCTGCTTCTTCTCCAAATGCCTGGTTGAACGCCATACCAGGGCCTACAATGCCTTCTCTTAATTCTGGCTGGTAATCAGCCTTTTCCTCGCCGCCGATGTTAGCGAAGAACTGGTTAATATAATGAACAATTCTTAACTTTGACATCTTATCCTCCTATCTGGCACTTAATTTATTGAAGCCCATCTCATTTGTTGCTCCTGTGATTACCTGAAGCTCAGCAACAATGGAACCGTCTTTCTGTAAGCTTCCGTCGAATCCGCCTGCAATGATATCAGCAACCTCAGGATATCCGATTACTTTATCCATTGCCGGTAAGTTGATGACCATGTTTGCGTTTCCGCCTGTAACAACAGCATTAGCGCTTGCATCTGCATCTGCTAAGGACTGGGAAGCACCGTCGCGGCCTGCGTACTCATCTGTGATGATAACAGTCTTAACGCCTTTTGCTTCAATTTTCTTGCAGTTCATGATAAGGTCAGTATCTGGGTTACCGAAGCCCTCCTGGGAAACGATAGCGCCGTCAACGCCTAAGAACTCGCAAAGTTTGGATGTCCAGTCAGAAGAACGCATCTTGTCAGCAAGGTATACGTTCTCGTTGGTGATGATTACACCTACAAAGTTCAGGGTCTTTCCGTGCTGTTCAAATAAGTCTGCGATAACAGGATTGTTAAGGTGATGATAGGTTGTGTTCTTATCGCATGCAGATACGCAGTTACCGCTTAAGATAGCACCATCCATTAATTCGGTTGGGTTTAAGATGGTTGGCAGGGACTGCTTCATATCTACTCCGTATACATATGTATCATGCATCAGGCCCTGGCTCTGAAGCATAAGTACGTAAGCTACTCTTGGAAGCTCAGGATACTTTTCAATTCCTTCTTTAACGGAACAGGTCTCATATACCTTAACTTCATCAGGCTCTACGTCCTTAGCCAGCTTGCCGATATAATCAGCAGCCTTCAGGCCTGCGAATCTGACAGCCTTCTCATGAGCATGCTTTGCAAGTCCGTCAATTGGCTCGCATACAACAACCAGGTTGTTTAACTGGGAGAATGGTGTGTACTTAGCTCCCTCACCGCACATGTCGATGATACCTTCCTGGAAGCCAACAATCTTACCTGTGGTAACAACTGCGGAACCCTTTAATACGTTGGTCCTTCCGCTTCCCACTGTCTCCACCTTGGAAATAACGCCTGGGAATAAGTTTCCACCTCCGTTGACTTTTACACGTGGCTCGATCACGTCCTTTACTGGCATGATACGGACACTCTCTCCTGGTTTTGCAATCTCCAGCTCAACGGACTTCAGGTTTTCATCTTCCAACAAAAGTGCCTTCAACTCTTCTGCATTAACATAAATAGTTCCGTTTTCCACTTTTGATTCCGATGCAAACTGAATGTCGTTAATCTGAACGCACCCCAACTCAAGTTTCATCTAATCACTCCTCCTTGTATATTATTTTTTTTACAGCTCCTTCAATCAAGGATAAATCCACGTCCCTGAAGTCTTCCAGTATATTTTCCGGCCAATCAGGAGTCCGTCTGTCCTTCATGAATTTCTCACAGGACTGAATACTGTTCTCCATCACCATCTCAAACTGGTAAAATTCTTCTTTTTCAACCTCAGAGTCGGAAATTATGATTGTTTTGTAAGGAATCTGGTTAGGCTTCAGGCTCCCTGCCATAGGATGGGTTTCCAGGCGATAACCTTTATGTATATAGTTTCTCACCTTGATTAACACATCAATGTAGGAACCGTTTTCCAGGAAGTCCACTTTTAATTTGTCCTGATATCTGTCCCTGCACTTCACGTTGTTTGTCACTACGATGTACATGATGTTTCACCCTTTAGATCTTTCTTATTTATTAGGCATAGGATTCCATTCCACATAATATTAGAGCAATTATCGTGCCAACTTTTTCTAAAGCGGGATTTTTTTTATTTTTTTACCTTTTAACCAACGGAAATACATTTTTTCTATCGGGTTTCCGTCCTTTATAGGTTTTCTATATTGTCTATTTTGTCATTCTTTTAACTTCTGGCCATTTTAAATTTCCTTTTTTTCATGAACTATTTTTCTTGATAGTGAAATAAATTTCAGTTATAATAGGGGGTAGGGAGGGATTCTTTTTATTTTTTGCTTCCACATTTCCCTTCTTTTACAATTTTCATGTTAATTTTTTCTCAATTTTATGCATAATTAATAATTTTTTAAAAATCAAGTACAGGAGACACGCTTATGGACGAAAACGATATGAAAAAAAAGTTTTTTTTCAACACAAAATCCCCTGCCTACCGGAGGGCATTGGAAGACTGTGAACGTGTGGCAGCTTCCAATGTAAACGTCCTCCTTATCGGTGAATCCGGTTCCGGCAAGGATGTGGCTGCACAGTATATCCATGCCTGCAGCCGCCGTTCCGATATGCCGCTCATAGCGGTCAACTGTAATGCCTATACGGAATCCCTTCTGGAAGCAGAACTGTTCGGCCATGAACAGGGCGCGTTTACAGGCGCCATCAAGGGAAGGGCCGGAAAATTCGAGCTGGCTGATAAGAGCACCCTGTTCTTAGATGAAGTGGGCGACATCAACCTGACCACCCAGGTAAAGCTTCTGCGGGCCATTGAGACAAAGAGAATCGAGCGAATCGGCGGCAACAACAGCAAGCAGCTGGATTTCCGGCTGATAACCGCCACCAACCGCGACCTGGTGGCCAAGGTCCGCAACAGTACGTTCCGCGAAGATTTCTTTTACCGTATCAGTACCATTGTCATCCGCATCCCCGCCCTCAAGGAGAGGAAGGAGGACCTGGTGGACATGATTCACTTCTTCCTGGAGGAATCCCAGCGGGTAAACCAAATCAGAATCGACAGCATCGACGAGAAGGCCTGGGATTTTCTTATTAATTATGATTATCCGGGCAACATCAGGGAGCTGAGGAACCATGTGGACCGGATGGTGGTCCTCTCCAAGAACCATGTCATCACCACGGAAGGAATACCGATTCTCTATAATCTGAAGACAACAGATGACGACAGTCCTTCCACCGCCTTTACCCAGGCAGGAATCGTCCCCTGGCGGGAATTCAAGCGCCGCAGCGAGAGGGAGTACCTTCAGTGGGTACTTAACCAGATGGGGTGGAACATATCAGCCACCGCCTATAAGCTGGGCATCAGCGCCAGGCAGCTGTTTAATAAGATTAATGAATATAATCTGGAGAATCCGCAGACCGGAAGACCCCAGAAGCCGGTGCACAGTATCTGAGGCCAGGTGGCGCACTGATTCTTTACATAATAATTTTTCATACAAAAATAACGTGCTGCGAAAGCCGAATCCAGTTGGCTTTCACAGCACGTATTTTATAATATCCGGCTTCAGATGTCCTGAACTTCCGGCTGTCCTGCATTTGATTGCGTATGGCAAACTCTCCCAATCTCCTGCACAATTTCCCTGAGACAATCCTCCAGCACTACATTTTCATACTGCCTTGTTATATTGCTCTGTTCCAGATGGCTGGGGCTGAAATCCTCCTCATCTGCCAGAAAACGCCTGCACATTTCCTTATACTTAGGCACGGTCTGCTGCTGCTCCCGTTCCAAAGCCCGACGCAGCCTCAATCCATCCTCTACATGAATATAGATAGGAACAAGGGCTTCCTCTCCATAATAAGCACGCATCTTCCCGTAGGATTCCAGAGTTCCCATAATCAGATAATTGCCTGTTTTCAGATCGATCTGCCCATCGTCCGCTGTAAAATAACTCCACGGGCCGTATACCGTGTCATACGTCCGGCATTCAATTAAAATACCATCTTTCCTGCACTGGTCCAGATAGGAGGGGTCCACAAAAAAATACTCCACCCCATTGTGTTCCCCGTCCCGTATGGGTCTGGTGGTATACATGGTAACTGTCTTAAGTTCCGGCATTCTGCTGTGGAGCTTCTTATATATGGTATCTTTTCCCGAGGCACTCTTGCCCATGACATAAAATATCTTTCCCATGATTCTCTCTGCACTTTCTAATCTCAGTCAGTTCTCATTCCGTCTTAATATAAAATCAATCCTTCTGCACAACCCGGATGGTCCTTAGGGATTGGTCCGCAGGCCCCTGTACCGGAAGCCCCTTATCCCTGTATTCCAGGATTACTTCCAGAATGGGTCTGCTGATCCATTCCCCGGGAGCCACAATGGGGATACCCGGCGGATAAATATAGACAAACTCCCCGGAAATACACCCTGCGCTGTCCTCCAGACCGACAGACGCCATGTTCTCCTCCATGGCTTCTCCCATGGACATGGCCGTGTCGCACCGCATACTGTATACACTTTTCTGGTTCCCGCTGCGCCCGTCTGGTTTATAACCGGCATCCGTCAGTTGGCTGTCAATCCTGGTCAATGCATCCCCCAGCCGCTCCAGGCCTTCCCCGCTGTCCATAACCGTGGTAATGGCTGTCACGTAATCTGCCCCGCACATCTCCATCTCCAGGTGATATTCTCTGCGCAGAATGTCATCCAGCTGCGCGCCTGTAAATCCGGTCAATCCATCTTCTGCCGGATACAGGCAGGTTCCCCTGGTAGACACCACGATTTTGGAGATATCCAGGTCCCTGATTCCGGCCTGTCCTATAAGCCCTGTATCCGCAAGACGAAGATGCCTCATCTGACCCAGCCTCCGGCGCAGCTTGTGAAGCTGTTTCCCATAGGGCGCCATATCCGTCTGTTCCATCTGGTATATACTGTTCTCTATACTGGCCATTAGCACATAAGAAGGGCTGCTGCTCTGCACCATATGGATATACCGGTCAATCCGCTCCCTGTCTGCATAGCATCCTCCGTCCGGCCGGTTGCATTTAATATGGAGCAGGGCTGTCTGGGTCAGGCTGGGAAGGGTCTTGTGGACGCTCTGAATCACCACATCTGCTCCCAGGTCCAGGGCAGACACAGGAAACATGGCGTCATAGCGGAAATGGGCGCCGTGGGCCTCATCCACAATCAACGGAAGCCCGGCCCTGTGTACAATCCGGGCAATGGCCTCTATATCGGATACAATTCCGTCATAGGTCGGACATACGATAAGTACGGCCTGTGTATCCATATACCGGTTAAGCATCCTGTCCACATCTTCAGCCGTAATTCCTCCCTGTATCCCCAATCCTTCTATCTCCTGTGGATAAACATAAGAGGTTTTCAGCTGATTCAGACAGATTCCATGGTACACGGATTTATGGCAGTTCCTGCTCACCAGGATTCTCCCGCCTCTGGGAACGGATCCGCATACTGCTGCCAGTATCCCGCCGGTACTTCCATTAATCAGATAATAGGTCTGGTCCGCACCGTAGACATCTGCCGCCCATTTCATGGAGTCCTTTAAAATGCCCTCTGGATGGTGAAGATTATCAAACCCCTCAATCTCCGTTATATCCACTGCAAAGGGATTTGTAAAGGAGTCCACGCAGGAGTTCATAAAGGAATCCTCCGGCCCCGTCCTGCGCTTATGCCCTGGCATATGGAAGGGATACATGTCCGACCTGGCATATGCGGCCAGGCGGTTAATCAGAAGTTCTTCCTGTCTCATCCCAATGTCCTCTCACGGCTTCTCAATATCAGCCTTGTCATGCTGTCCTTCAGCTGTTTCCGGTTGCGGACCACCAGCGTCTTATGGGGATATCTGGCTTTAATGGACCGATAGCTGTGGTTCTCATCCCTCCCGTCACGGAGAATCCATTTCACAAAGTCCCAGTCAATCTTCTCCCGGCAGCCCTCTGCCATGCTCTCCCTGGTTTTATCCCTGTATTCCAGATACCGTTTCACCGCCTGCCACAGGCAGATTCTTCTGGTATAGTCCATAAATACAATGAGATCCGCTTCCTCCAGACGCCGTTCCTGGCAGAATTTAGCGTAGTTTCCGTCAATAATCCAGCCCGTGTCCTGATTCTCATTCAGAAATTCCTCTGCCATACGTTTTGCTTCTTCCCGGTTTCTCTCTTTCCATCCGGGCTCAAATTGTATCCTGTCCAAATACAGAACCGGGCAGTCGTAGAGCCTGCCCAGTTTCTTAGCCAGTGTGGATTTCCCCGCACCGCTGTATCCCATCACTGCTATTTTCATATTGTCAGCTCCATATCATCCGCGTTTTTCTTTTCATAGTATACATGAAAAACCATGGGATTCATAGAGAAATTCTCAGAGTTTATTTCTGGCTTTCAGTACTGAAAAATTAAAGGTCCTGAGTCCCATGGGGTTCCCATCATCCCAAACCTCGTATCTTTTGGCATACCAGGACAGAAGGCGCTCCTTTATTTCGGAATCCTCCATTCCCTCCAGGGCCGGTGCGGCATCTGTGGAAAGGCGCATAAAGTCGCTCTGCTCCACCCCGGCAATGCTGTCCCTGTGCGCCACATTATAGCGGGCTGTTATATAGTCCGGCCTCATCCAGGCAAATACCAGATAAAAGGAGGATACCACAGCCAGGCAGAACCGGAACAGAGGAAACTCATGATTGAAAATAAGAATTACCACCCCTGCCATGAGCACAAACAGCATGGCCAAAAACCATAGAACCAGAATTCTGAGAAATGTCAGCTGGTACTGCTGTACATATAGCACCATTCTATACACAGCGGATGCCAGCATCACATAGGTACAGAGGCTGACCAGAAGCAGAAATCCATTTAACAGCACATGTTCCCGAAAATACTTAAGACACATGAGTACCATCACAAGGTTCAGGACAGCCACAAAGAGAAGCTGGAAAAATCCCTGTCTGGCGTACTGGGAATAGGTCATCCCCTCCGGCAGGCTGCCCTTTCCCATAAAAAGATACACAATCTGGATGACACAGAATACCAGATAAACCAAACCCACCATGGCCATGAAGCTGACCGCTGCCACCGGCGAATGCCTGCGTACATTGACCATCCCGTCGCTGATGCTTCCTCCATAGGCACTGCAGACCAGACAGTACATGGCCAGTGACCAGAATACGGTCTGGATCACCACCATGAACAGGGTAACCGGATTGAGGAACTTTGAAATGACAACTGACAGCATGTTCCTGAATACCATATCAGCCCCAGACAAGAGCACACACAGGAATATGACAGCCGGTACAGCCGCACAGGCGCCTGCCAGCAGCCGGAACACATTACGGCTCCGTTTATCCTTAAGGGACAGTATATATTCCCCTAAATGACGGAAGGGGTAGAGAACCATTCCCACGGCCTGAGCCAGATACAGAACAATGGAAGCCATGTATTTTCCTATATTCCACTTATTATCCTGATGGCACTGGTGAAGGATGAAAATACAGAACAGCAAAATCAGAGCCAGACGGTTCATATAATAACCAACTGCCATATTACCCGTAAAACAGGCGGAAAGCCCAATCAAAAGGGATACGGCTGCCAGCAAATAAGAATCCTTCTTGATGGGCACCCCCATTTTTCTGAATATCAGAAATGCAGCCCCATAGGTCACCGCCACAAACAAAGGGACTGTAATCCCCAGAGGATTCCGAAACAGGCAGAAGCTGGCGCTTACACCATAAAAAATGCTGAGAACGCCGAAAAAACCAAACTCCTTTCCAATCCGCTGCAGACGTGCGCCTAATTTCTCCTCTGCCCGTCCCCCTGTGACCTTTACTTCCCCCTGGGCTGTTGCGGTCAAATACATCTTATCGTCCATTCTCATCCTCTCCTTCCTCTTGTTCATAACTTAATATATCTCCCGGCTGGCAGTCCAAAGCTTTACAGATCGCCTCCAGGGTGGAAAACCGGATTGCCTTTGCTTTATTATTTTTCAGGATGGACAGATTTGCCATGGTAATATCCACTTCCGCAGACAATTCCTTCAAGCCCTTTTTTCTCCTGGCCATCATTACATCCAGATTTATTACAATTCCCATGTCATTCCTCCCTGTCTATATGATAATCTCTCGGAATCTCTAAGCCAGTAAATATAAGGCTTTCAGATTCCTTTTTT
>NZ_JAJCHK010000015.1:0-135079 GCF_020554465.1 Enterocloster sp. 210928-DFI.2.20 | reverse complement strand
CCAGTCGGGGAACTGGTCATTTTAGGAGAAGGTATTTCGTTTCTTATGGGGTGTAACAAAAACTATATAATGTATTGGGGGGGTTTACGTTAATTATAATAGCATACGCTATCCAAAAAGTGTGCACAAAGTTTGCAGAATGAAAAAAACTATTTTATGCATTCTTACAACGGTCTTGTGAAAATGAAAAAAAATAATTCCTTACAGGTCTATGAACACAGCACTATGACCCGGTTAGGAGCTGTCTGTGGCGGTATGCTCTTTGTGGCAGCCGCATAATATACCAGCAGGAAATGATTTGCCGGGAAACAGAAATATGGCTGGCCGTTTAAGGTTGACAAAACTGTGGACTGATACAGGTTCAGCTTCAGCGATTGATCAGAGGCAGTGAGGGTTTCATCAAACCAGGAAAGGTTTACATCCTCCTCCGGCCTGACTACGGCGATTAAATCAGCCTGGTATTGAGGCGGGTAGATGAGGGGGACCGGCAGGGTGTTGTCATAAAACGCAGCCACACGCATACCTGGCATCAGGCGCATGGTGTCCACCACAAAGGTGTCATCGGATAGAATCATGTTGACGGGCTGTCCCTCAACACTGAGGGTTATAACCTGGGTACAGCAATCCCCTTCCTGTGTGGAAATGTTGGTAATGACCCCAACTACGGGAGTCAGATTTTCATATTTCATAAAAAAATATCCTTTTTTAATTATCATATGCCGGGATAGTAAAAAGAATCCAGAAAGTTGAATAAAAAGGAGGAGGCCGGGAGGATTTCATCCCTCCGGCCGAGTATTATGAAAAAAAGTTTAATTAGCATTAGCTCTTTACATAAATTAGTATATCCATAAAATGTGAGGAGAATTTTATGATTCTGTAACGGATTTATGAACAGAATGTGAGAAGTTTGTGAATAGACAGGCCGGGCTGAGCATCATGCTGATTAGGGCCTGATTACGGCCGTTATAGCTGTTATGCTATTGTTAATTTTCCTCCATTGTCTTGCAATAAGACAGAATTGTGATAGACTGGATTCAGACCATACATAAAAAAAGGAGGTACAACATGAAATTTTATATTTGTAATCACTGCGGCAATATAATTGCCTATGTGAAGAGCAGCGGTGTCCCGGTTGTCTGTTGTGGGGAAAAGATGCAGGAACTGGTTCCAAACACCACAGATGCAGCAGTTGAAAAGCATGTGCCTGTCATTCAGATAGATGGGTCTAAGGTCACTGTCACAGTAGGCTCAGCCGAGCACCCCATGATACCGGAACACTATATCCAGTGGATTGCTCTGGCTACCAGACAGGGAAATCAGAGAAAAGAGCTGCAGCCGGGACAGAAGCCTCAGGCAGAGTTTATGCTCTGTGAAGGAGATGAGGCAGAGGCTGTATACGCATATTGCAACCTGCATGGTTTGTGGAAGGCAGAACCTTAATCTGACTCTGCCGGGAACCTGCCGGAACTTCTATCCAAAAGGTGTGCAGAGCTGTCTGGCGCAGCATAATACGAACGGACATAACCGGGAATAAACGAACATAACCGGGAGTAAACAGACATAACCGGGCGTAAACAGACATAGCCGGGCATAGACAAACATAGACAAACATAGACAAACAGCATTTTGGCCGATACGGCACGAAATGCTGTTTGTTTTATATACGCGTATTGCCAGCCTGTTCTTTGCTATTCTTTGGGAGTTTCATACAGAATGACGATATCCCCATCAACAAACCCTGCACCGATTCCCTGATACGCCTTTAACCTGCCGGAGTATGTTCCATTTGCCAGATAAGCACGTATTGTATGTACCGTATCCTCCAGCACCTGCTGCCAGCCGGTATTTTGTACCCAGTGGAGAATGCTGTCACGGGAAGTAAATACTTCGTCACAGGCCCAGTCCGGGTCATACGCGTCGAAGCTGCGGGTTCCGGTGAACTCCATGGACCAGCAGCTGTCTCCATCATCATAGAGATTAAAGTTGACGGCAATGATTTCCTCCGGCAGGGGGCCGGCCATTATACGGTCAAGCCACGGTATGAATGATTGCATAAAAATGCCGCCTTTTATACGGTATTGCGGTCCATTCAGCAGGAGATGCAGAATTTCCTGTTGGCTGCTCAAACTATCATAATCCCCCATCAGCAAATTGGGATAATGATATACAACACCACGGCATTGGTTTTTCTCCAGTGCGTCTATCAGGGAGTCCATGCCATATTCCTTAGCAAAATCTGCAAATACCTGAATCCTGGTTTTTTGCAAGATGGCAGCACCGCAGGGGAACTGAGGACATTCCCAGCATCCCTCCCATCTGTTTTTTATGCAGCAGTTAAACGGTTTGCAGGTTTCTCTGCCCGGGCAGCCGCCGCTGCGGCAGCCAGGACAAAGAACATTTTCGCTGCACACACAGCAGGCAAGCCCGCAGTATGCAATGCCCTTTTCTCTTTCCATGAATACACCTCACCTGTTTATCTGAAACTTATTTTTACTATGTGCAACTTTTATGAAAGCTCTCCCGTCTAATTGTATGAACCCGTATGGAACTTAAAATAATTAAGACGAAAAGGAGATTTACCATGAAAAAACATTTAGCTGTCATTACCATCTGTACACTGGCTCTTGCAAACGCAGTTCCCGCAATGCCTGTGTATGCTGCATCCAAAAAACCCGCGGCTGCTTATTCCGCAAAGCAGAGACGGGAGGGACAGAAAAAAATCAAGGACGCGGCTTCCAGGATAAAATCCGCATTTAAGAAACAAGACCTGAATGCATTGGCGGATTTATGCAGCTTTCCTCTTATCATATCATATGCATCCGGCGAATTGACTGAACTTAAAAGCAAGTCAGAGCTGCTGGCGCTGGGGACCGGTCCCGTTTTCACAGAGGGAATGAAGTCTGCCATCGCATCCACAGATGTTTCAAAGTTAAAGGAAGTGGGGAATGCAGGAGTACAGATGGGCGGCGATGCAGGTCTGAGCCTGTTTAAATTTGGAGGAAAATGGAAGATCAACAACATATATAGTGATTACAACAGCCAGGCTGGCAGTGATTCAGGGGCCCTCAAAATTGGAAACCTGGAAGAAGCAGCCACTACAGTCCAAAAATGCTTTTCGTACAGAGATATTGAAACTCTTTCCAGGATTTGCAGTTATCCGGTGAATGTAATTTACGAGGATGGGACATCAGCGGAATATAGTGATGCCGCCAGCTTCATTTCCAAATGCGGCGGCAGGCTGTTTACGGACCGTCTCTGTAATTCGGTTACTGCCACGGACGCATCCTGGCTGCAGGCAGTTGGAAATGCCGGAGCGCAGCTGGGAGGGGATTCCGGCCTGTCCATGTATCAGTTTGGAGGAGCCTGGAAGGTTAATAATATTTATCAGTAACGTATTTTTCATTGTCTGTATCAGTAATAAGGGTTAGGAAATCCAGTGTATTCCTGGAAAATAGCGGAATAATGCCTTGGCAGTTATGGCTTCCTCCGGAACAAAGGGGTCTGACCAGTCCCGGGCATCCCTGGAATGATTCCTGTTGTCACCCAGCATGAGATAGCAGCCTTCCGGAACCTGGAAATGATAGTTCTCTGAGTCCATGGGTTCCGGAAGATATGGCTCATCCAGGGGAGTGTCCGACTGATTGATGTATATTTGGTTATCACGGATATCCACGGTTTCCCCTGGAAGTCCTATGATTCGCTTTACCAGCCGGGTCTTGTCCTTGCCCGGCTCCGCTTTGTGGTCAAAGAGTACGATATCCCCCCTCTGAGGCTGTGCTCCGAAGGCGTATGAAAGCCTGGAGCCGATGATCCGGTCACCTGTCATAATGGTATTCTCCATGGAACCGGAAGGAATGTAGCTGTTGGCGATGACAAAGGTATTGAGGACAAAGGCAATGGCAGCAGCGGCCAACAGAATTTTGACCCACTCCAGAACCTCCTTTTTAAAGCCGGAGTTTCCGGTATGTTCGCTTTTTGCTGATGTGTTCATGGAAGTCTCCTTTATAATAAATCATATTTGAATCGGATAAATGTTATTTACCAGTTTAGCATTAACGTCTTATAAAGTCTTTAGTATTTGCCAATACGTAAGAATAATTAATAGTTTATTTATTAAAAAAATCTTCCTGTAATGTTATTCTATGAATAAGAATGAAGCAAAGGGAGTGGAATATGAAACGGATTGTACATACTGTAAGCATTATACTGGCTGTTCTGTTAGCCGCGGCCGGCGGCTACTATGGGGGAAGAAGGAGTGTCCAACCACTGGTTGGAACCACATTTTATGCCGTCATCGAGGAGATAAGGGAAAACCGCCTTCTGGTTCAGGGATTGGAGATAAATGATATCAATGGACGCGGGACCTTTGAACTGGCAGTGGGAGATAAAACAGAGCTTATATGGAGAGGCGTTCCCATAACGGTGAAGGATTTGAGGGTAGGGAATACCGTATCAGTCACTTATATCGGAGAAGTTTTGGAGATATCTCCGGCTCAGGTCAGTGATGTGCTCCGGATTCAGCTGCTGGATGATGAAACGCCTTATTAGAGTATGCCCGGTGGACAATGTAAAATACAAAGTAAAATGGCCAGTCGGGGAACTGGCCATTTTAGGAGAAGGTATTTCGTTTTTTATGGGGTGTAGCAAAAACTATATAATGTATTGGGGGGGTTACGTCTATTATAGTATCACCTGTTGTCGAAAAAGTGTGCACAAACTTTGTTGAAGTTGAAAGCTTATTTTGTGTACTTTTTTGGGGGATAATCATGTTTTACATTTGCTCACGGACAATACATTCCGGGGTTGGGCAGAATGCTGTGGGGGGAGTATATTGTTTCGTGGTGGTGTGCAGATGATGAGGATTTCATAGGCTCTGTAAAAGATTGTATTGCAAACAAGATATAGATGAGAACGGTGTTGGTGAACTCATTCCTGAAGTGATCGAAACCAATCCGGAGCTTTGGTCAACATGGGATAGTGTTATCTATAATATCTATACAATTTCGGATGGAGCGTTTGTTCAAGTGTTAAACAGCTGAGAGAGAAACAGATATTATGGACCTGTTGACAAATTAAAGGAAATGCCCTTCTGGTATGGTATAATAATTATAGTAACAGTAATAATGACCGTGAAAAGTAATACTAAAAGGGATGATTACATGAACAAAGAATATGGGTATGGTAGAATATCAACAGGGAAACAGAATGTAGAAAGACAGGTTAGGAGTATACTGGCTGCTTATCCCTTTGCCATCATTGTGAAAGAGATTTTTACAGGAACAAAATCTGGGGGTAGAAAAGGGCTGGATAAGATACTCTCAAAATTCAAACAGGAGATACGATTATATTTGATTCATTTTCCAGGATGTCCAGGAATGCAGAGGAAGGTTTTTCTCTATATGAGGAATTATTTACCAAGGGAGTCAACCTTGTGTTTTTGAAAGAGCCACATATTAATACGGACACATATAGAAGGAACAGGTTCCCAACATGGGAATTAGGTTCCTTCTTTTATGTCTGGGGCATTAATTTAGGTCTATTGTTCCATGCTTCTTCTCAAATTCAGCAACATGGTTTTTTATAAGCACTTCCAACTCACGATTGGCAGAACGACCATTATAATCAGCTACAATCCGTAATTTTTTCATTAATTCGGAATCAGTGCGTAAGGTGAATTTTGCTATTTCGTTAGTCATGCGTGTTACCTCCATATAAGTCATATGACCTCATTATAAAGTCAAAATGACGGCTAAATATTGATTGACGGCATAATGACGGCGTAATATAATTATGGGAGAAACGGGATAAAATTATGCTTATAGTGATATTATTTAAAATATAAATGGGGGAACTATGGAGGAGTGCAAAAAACTAATTTATGATTTGATGAATGGGAAGTTAGACTTTAAAGATAATCCGCCTGAAGAGTGTAAGTATGTGGAGGATGAATTCTCAATGAATTCTCAGAGGGAAAAGTGTGTGAACAGGCATATACAGAGATAATGAGTGCTTAACAGCGCCTATGCCAAAGGTTGGGGGCGGACGGAGAAGAAGATAAGGATATAGAGGTTATCATAAATAGCTATGAATTAATTACAGAATATTTGTGCATGAAAATGTTTGACTATGGGGTGTTATGCGCAAAGGGATTAGTTGAGTAGCTTATTATTTGTGGAATGACTTGTAAAATGATAAATTGGTTGAGAGGGACTGTTTTCTAGCTGTTTTCTGGTTGGAAGGCAGTTCTTTTTATTTTGTAGATATGTTATAATTCGTATATATAATTTTGAGTTACCGCTATATGGAGAAAGGAAAATAAAGGATGACAGTAAAAAAATGGATCGCTATGATTACACTTTCGATGCTTTTTTCGGGCACCTTAATATGGGAAGCATATGCAGGAACTTGGAAACAAGGAATTGACGGGGATGTATCCGCATGGTGGTATGATAATGGAGACGGAACATTTCCCATATCCACATGGATGTGGATTGATGGTAATGACGATGGAATTGCCGAGTGCTATTATTTTGATGATACAGGACGTATGCTGAGTGATACAGTTACGCCGGACGGCTA
Organism: Enterocloster sp. 210928-DFI.2.20; assembly: GCF_020554465.1. Taxonomy (NCBI): domain Bacteria; kingdom Bacillati; phylum Bacillota; class Clostridia; order Lachnospirales; family Lachnospiraceae; genus Enterocloster; species Enterocloster sp. 210928-DFI.2.20. Next base: position 128,500 of record NZ_JAJCHK010000015.1, on the reverse strand, counting down.
TACAGTTGATAAAAACGGTGCGTGGAAGCTGGGATTTGTACGACACATGTATTCGTTGAATTCATATCAGGAAGAGATTTTCAAAGATGCTGCCGAAGGCCTTTTGAACCTATACGAAGATCAATTTTATGTTCCGTCTTTTACATATGGACAGCTCCGGTATTTAATGTATGAGGACAGGCAGAAATTAATGAATTCCCTTCTGGCTGCGGATACAGAGAAACATTTAAATAATCCTGATATAACTACAATGTTTGTTCCATTGCGTATAGAAGATGGAATAGGGTATTTTGACCGAGACAAGACGCTTGACGACTTTTACGCAGTGTTTAATATAGGTCTGAATCCTGAAAACATACCACAATCAGAGCAGGGCGAATTAAAAGGAATACCTTTTGAAAAAGAAAACAAGTATAAAATTACTGACTGTGAACAGAGTTCTGATGGAACTTTTTTGTATATGAAATTGAAATACGAAAAAACTGATGTTGTTACAAATAAGATATTGCGTACAGGGACTTTTTACATGAAGCTTTATAGGAATAAGTCAGATGATATTGGCTATTACATTGATATAATCAGTAATCAGGAGTCGTTTGGATGATTTGGGAAATTAAAAGAAGGTTATACGGCTGGGGACATATCCCTGGCCTTTTTCTCTCCTCTGCTGGTATGGTTATTAACGTTATCATCAGTAATGCAAGATAATTGGGAACACTATTAGTTTTTCAAAATGGATATCCATAGATATACCTCGAATGAAGTGGAAAACAAGCAGGAGTTATAGTACAATCTTTTCAAGGGAAATTTGGGAGAAGTAGGAATAAAAAATATGAATGATATATTCTTTGATAAAAATTTTAACAGAAAGATATTAAAAAAATGGGTAAGTTCACAAACAAGCATGTTAACTGAAAATAATGGGGTAACTTATATTGAAAAAATAGAAAATCAAGTTAATGATAGTGGCCAAAGTTCTATAGTGCCTTATGGCTCAGATGAGCTTGAGATATATGAAAATATTTTAACTCCCTTAAAAGTGGAACATGTACATGTTGTTGCAAGTAAAAGAAAACAGGGTGAAAGCAAGTTTGTTCTTGAATATATTGACGGATTAACGTGTAGTGATGCTCCACAAGCTATTCATTTATATAAAGCAGCTTTAAAAATCGGGGATTTATATAGAACATCACGAAATAACATTAGTTGTGTTAACGAGACAACATTCCAAAAGTATTATTTATCAAAAGAAAAAACACTTAATCATCTTTATGAAATTTCAAAAGCGTTTGATATAAGTGGCTTAGTAAGCTTTACCAGTGATAGTTATGAAAAATATAGCAAATACCCAATATTTCTGAACCATTATGATATGCATTTTAAAAATATGATTTATTCGAAGGGTGATATTCGTATTATTGATTGGGCAACGGCACAATTTTCACCTTTTTATTCTGATTTATATGTATTGCTTCGTCAAGCTGAACAAGTTGATGCTGATATTTCTGTTATTATAGATAATTATAAAAATTCGGCAGGTTTGGCAGAATTAACAGAAGAAGAAATGCTTGTTGGCAGGATTTTTTGGTGCATACCGGCTATTCATTGGCTTTTAGAATTACAAGGCACTGATAATGTGCCTTTTTATGAGTGGGCAGAGGATGAATATACAAGTTTGTTAACCGCTTTTAGGCGATATAAAGAAATATCAGCATAATACTGTATTCTCGCTTGACGCTTTTTGGTGCCCACGTTTACAAAAAGAATATATTTGAATCCCATTGAGAAGATATAAGACGTTTTTCGGCCAATTAATCAATAATAATAGAATTGTTAGGGAAGCAATCAATGAAGAAAATTATACGTGTTACAGGTAAAGGGCAGATATCAGTACCTCCAGATAGAATATGCTTGCTGTTTGAGTTAGAGGAACGTAAGGATACATATCGAGAAGCCATTAAAGACAACTAACTTTGAGATTGATTCAGTCTTTGAAACTGAAAAAATTAAAAAGGACGAATACAAACGAGTCTTTAAAGGATATAAGTATAGTCATGTATTGAAAAATAAATTACTTGAAAAGGCTGTAAAGGATTCAAGAGTGAAAGCAGAGGTTCTTGCTAAAGCAGCTGAAATGAAACTGGATGAGCTTGTGTCTATAGATTATTCATGGGGAGAGTTAAAGCTTACTACTTCACCATATGGGAGATTAAGGATGCTATGCCATTAAGTTTGGAAGAAGATACTTGCTATATGTCAGATGAACCCTTGCAGTTAGAACCTGAAGATATTAGGGCCAGCGATACAGTGACAGTTGTGTGGAAGCTGCGAAATAATTAGGAGAAATGCATATGAGAATTCTATTTTGTAAAATTTCTGCCATGAAGTTTTATAAAGGTGTAATCCCTGGTAAAGATGAGGCTTTTAATGGGGGCAGCTTTGTTAAGGAGCATGGGGAAGGAAATGAGCAGTATAATTTTGCTCCAGTTATTTCAGAAGATGGACAAGCATATTGTTTAGGGTTCGTCGAAACAAAATCATCCAGCAAAGGGAAACACAATGAACTACATATCGAAAATATTCAAGGTTGTGATTTGCTTAAAGATGACCAAGAAGTTGATGATGTATTGGTAATATGGTGCGCTACTACAATGTTGAATGAAACATCAATCGTAGGATGGTACCAGAATGCAACAGTTTTTCGTAATTATCAGTCAGTGGAACTTGACAATGGAGATATACAAGATTATAACATTTTGGCTAAAAAAGAAGATTGCGTTTTACTACCAGAAGGGAAACGACATAATCACATATGGGATGCGCCTGTTTCAAGAAAACGTACGTATGGGTTTGGTCAATCATTGGTATGGTATGCGCAAGAAGAAAAAGCACAACCATATATAAAAAAATTATCAGAACAGATTTTGAACTATGATGGGGAAAACTGGATTGATAAAAGTGCAGAGGAATAAATGAATAATGAAACTAAGTCATTAGTATTTTGTGGAGCCGTATCAGCATTGGTACGGCTATTTTAATGAAAAAGAAGTTCGGCAATGATTTGAATATAAAGTATTTTTGTAAATCACTAAAATAATCGAATGATTTTCTACCTATTACAAGATATCCTATAATATAGTTGTTTTTCACTATATAGCTTCTTTTACATGGCATATTTAAACGGGCTAAAAAAAGAAATTGACTTAAATAGATATTGTTAGTTTTTTAAAATGCCTTGAATTGTCCAAAAACATATTTTCTAAAAAGATTATCAGCAAAGAAGAACAAGTATTCTCGGAAGATGAAATTCCTAAAGTAATTGGATTTCTACAGTAATAAGAATAATAATACCAAAACACAGCAGATAAATCGGGCTGCAATTCCAATGAAAACAGCCTGAAAAGGTAATCAAGCATTTCTAAAAAGAAAATGCCGGAATCCCTTATAAAATAAGGAAAAACCGACATTATCCAGAGTGGAGCTGAGGGGAATCGAACCCCTGTCCGAAAATCAATTCCCTGTTCTTCTACTATCATAGTCCTTTATTTGACATTCCCTCTGCCATCAGAGAAAGGACACCCGGATGGTTTCAGTAGCTTCATCATACGCCCATATGCTCAAAGCTTTGCATACGTCGTTTCCCACATAGTCGATGCCAGGGTCTTAAAGTGCGGGTGCTCTAAGTCTGACAGCTGCCATTAGGCAGCGATTGCTAATTCGTCGTTAGCGTTTATATTTATTTTTGCCATTTAACCCATCGCATGGGGATAGCTTCACCAGCTGCATGACCCCCGTCGAAACCAGTACAACCCCTGAATATTCAGTGCTGCGCTTACCTGGTATGCTAACGAAATCCTGCGCTCACTCTATATTAGCAGTTTCCGGTGCCGCTGTCAAGGGCCGCGGTGAAATATCAGCAGGCAAGATATGGAGCCGAAGATATGGAGCAAAGATATGGAGCCCAAGATATGGAACTGAAGATATGAAGAAGCTCCAGGCATTGCCGGAAATAAATTCGTATAAACTTTGTAATGAAACATACCTCTATAATTAAGAGAAAAGAAATACCAGAATTCCCTCTTTCTGGTAGTATAGGGATAGGGCATATTCGTGTGCCCGGTATCATATGATTAGATTCCGATAAAACAAAAAAGAGGGAGGAAATTATGAAACATATTATGAAGAAAACAGTATACACAGCAGGTATCAGCGCGGCAGTGGCCGCTGCCGCCTTGGGGCTGGGCGGGTGCGGGGCCGGGGCACAGATGCCGGACACGCTGAAGGTACAGAATGTAGGAGCGGCAGAGAATGTAATTACGGTGACCGGGCGCGAGGAGGTAAAGGTGGTGCCGGATATGGCGCAGATTGAATATGCCGTCTATACCAGAGAGGATACGGCTGCTGCCTGCCAGGAGAAGAATGCCAATGACCTGAACGCTGCAATTGAGACATTAAAGGGCCTGGGAGTGGAGGAAACTTCCATACAGACATCTTCTTATGGCCTGAGTCCTATCCGCAACTGGAATTCAGATAAACAGGAGATAACCGGATATGAGATGACTACCAGTTTGACGGTCTCTGACATACCGATTGACAATGCGGGAACCATCATCACAAAGTCAGTGGCTGCAGGAGTCAACGGTATTAATTCCGTCAGCTATTTTTCCAGCAGCTATGATGCCAGCTATCAGGAGGCGCTGAAGGGAGCCATGGCAGTGGCCCAGGCAAAAGCCCAGGCTCTGGCGGAGGCCAGCAATAAGACACTGGCCGGTGTGGTCCATGTGGAGGAATTCGGCTATCAGCCGGAGACCAGATATGCTTCCTATAATGCAGGCGGTTCTGCCAAGATGGCGGCTGCGGTTGCGGAAGATGCGGCTGCTTCTGTTATGCCCGGACAGGTCAGTGTGGAAGCCCAGGTAACGGTTTCCTATGAGCTGAATGATTAGATTAAATGAAACTTACCCAATGGAAAACAAGTGAATAACGCCGTGTGTATACCCCGGAAACAGTATCAAATAACAGCATATGGTACTGTTTCCGGGGATATTTGTCATTGATATTTAAGTATAAATATATTATTATTATTTTAGAGTCTAAAGAAGACAGGGGTACTATGAGATGACAACTGCAGATGGCAGAGGAAAAAGCCGCAGGGACACGCTGCTTCCTATCATACTATGCTTATGTTTTATTGGCAGCAGTATTATTTTTCTTGTACAAATGATTTTGAAAAGCCAGAAAGAGAACGTGGCATACCTGTATGATGCTGCGAATCAGACAAGGACATCCATTTTGAAACAGATTGAGGGAGACTGGCAGACGCTGGAGGGGCTGGCTGTTAGCCTCAGGGAGCTGGTTATTCTGGATGAGAACCAGATCCTGACCATATTGAATGATATAAATGAGGAAAATGCCTTTATCCGTATGGGTTACGCGGATATTAACGGTAATGCCCGTATGGTGGATATGGAAGGCAATGTGGAAGAGGTTAATCTGAAAGGGATGGACTTTTTTGAACGGGCTTTACAGGGTGAAAAAAGCATATCCAACACATTTGCAGACCAACAGGATGCCAGCGGATATATAAACTATTTTGGCGTCAGAATCAATGACGAAAGCGGCAATGCCAGGGGCGTTCTCTGTGCGGTTCACTCGGCTGTCGTACTGAGGGAAATCATTGACGCACCGGTTCTTAAAGGAGCCGGTTACTCCAATATTCTGGATGCAAACGGCAATTATGTGCTTAAGACCATCAAGACATTTGAGGGTGACATTCTTCCTGATAACAAGGAGAAGATTGCAGAGGTCATAAGAGACACCGGCAGGGGGGATTTCATACTTACGGACAGGCAGGGAGTCAGGCAGATGCTGGTTATCCTTCCCATCATCGAGGGTCAATGGTATCAGGCGAGTATGGTTCCTGTGGATGTGCTGCGTTCCAGCTACATCCAGACAGCATGGGGGATCATGATTATCATTGTGGTTGCCTGCAGCCTGTTTATATGGCTGATGAGCAGACAGCGGAAGATGGCTGTGAATAATCAGAAGATGCTGATGGAACTGGCTTATAGTGATTCTCTTACAGGCCTGCGTAATTTTGCGGGCTTTAAACGTGAAGTGGAGATATTTCTTAACCGTCCTGAGATCTCCCGTTCTGAGCTTACCTCCTATGTGCTCTGGTATGGTGATTTAAGGAATTTTAAGCTGATTAATGATGTTCTGGGGTACGAGGAAGGCGACAGGCTTCTCAGGCTGGTGGCAGAGTTTCTGAGGACAGTGGAAGGACCTGGCTGTATCAGCTGCCGCATAGCGGCTGACAATTTTGCCGGTATAACCCGGTGTGAGGACACACAGGTGCTGGACAGCGGTCTGTGCCAGCTTAAGGAGTATATGAGGAATTCGGGCATGGATGAACAGCCATTCATGGAGATTCCTGTAGGCGTCTACCGGTTCCGGGCCGGTGACGGGAAGCAGTCTCTGGATGTGCTGGTGAATTATGCCAACATGGCCCATAAGATTGCAAAGGAAAGACCGGGAAGCTCCTATGTGTTCTATGACGACAGCCTCCGCAGGCGCATGCTGGAGGATACCGTCCTGGAGTCTGAGGCAGAGGCAGCCATGGAAGAGGAGGAGTTTAAGCTCTATATGCAGCCCAAGATAGATATTCAGAACGGTAACCAGATTACCGGGGCAGAGGTGCTGGCCCGGTGGCTCAGTCCAAGAAGGGGGCTGATACTGCCGGGGAATTTCATCCCATTATTTGAGAAAAGCGAGCTGATTGTGAAATTGGACCGCTATATGTTTGAGCATGCATGCCGTTGGTACAGGAGTCACCTGGAACAGGGCGGGAGGCCGGTGAGCCTGGCGGTCAATGTTTCCAAGGCAGGCCTGTTCCAGAATGATTTTGTAGATTACTATACGGATATCAAGGCTAAATATTCCATACCGGACCGCGTTATGGAGCTGGAGTTTACGGAAAGCATACTGGCTGCTGACACGGAGTTATTTGCGGAGCTGGTGGTCAATCTCAATGCGCGTGGGTTTATCTGTTCCCTGGATGATTTTGGCTCGGGTTACAGTTCCCTTAACCTGTTAAAGAACCTGCCCATTGATGTGCTGAAACTGGATATCCTGTTCTTCCAGAAGAGCCGGGACATCAGGCGCGAGCGCATTGTTGTGTCCAACGTCATTAATATGGCCAAGGAGCTGGATATAAAGACCATTGCCGAGGGCGTGGAGGATATGGACACCGTGGAATTTTTAAGAAAAGCAGGCTGTAATGTAATCCAGGGATATGTTTTTGCAAAGCCCATGCCCCAGGAGGATTTTGAACATCTGCTGACGGATAATCAGGATGGTTCTTTTGAAGGTTGTTAAGCCGTATGGTTTAACCAAAGCATAACTGAAAAACGGACTGCCCGGGAGCGATATGCTCAGGGACAGTCCGTTTTTCAGTTATACCATTACAATAATAGGATTAATTCTTTTTAACTTTTCCGGTATCCTTCGGAAGGGTGACATTCAGCAGGATAGCCACCAGGGTTGCGATGACAACCGGGGATTTTCCGAAGATTGTGGTAACCCATGTCGGGAATGCGGACAGGGAGGCGGATGCCTGTGACACGCCCATTCCCAGGGCAGCTGCAAGACCTACGATAGAGGTGTTGCGGTAGTTCATATCTTCCGTCATGACCAGTTTCATACCGGTCATGGCAATGGAAGCGAATACAGATACAGTCGCACCGCCTAAGACCGCATAGGGAATGGTGGTCAGAAGGGCGGAGAATTTGGGAAACAGTCCGGCAACCAGTATAATCAGCGCGGAAAGCCCTAATGTCACACGGTTAACAACCTTGGTGGTAGCCACGATACCTACGTTCTGGCTGTAGGTGGCGGTGGGCAGACATCCCAGGAAGGCTCCTATGATGTTTGAAAAGCCGTAGCCCAGAATAGCGCCGTGAAGCTCGTTTGTGGTGGGCTCGCGGTCCAGGCCTCCTGCCGTGGTGGCAGAGAAGTCGCCGATTGCCTGCACGGAGTTGATAACGAACAGCAGTCCCAGGGCCACACAGGCAGATGCCTCAAAGCTGATGCCGAAATGCATGACCTGAGGAAGCTGGAACATGCCGGATTCAGCCACATTTCCAAAGCTTACCATGCCAAAGAACATGGAGAAGATATAGCCTGCAATCATACCCATAAGAATGGATGCCAGTTTCAGGAATCCCTTGGCAAAATGGTTCAGCACAGTGACAACCACCAGAGTGAAGATGGCTACCACCCAGTTCTGCCATGCACCGTAGGTGGGCTGGCCCGCGCCGCCTGCCATGTAGTTGATGGCAGTTGGGTAGAGAGACAGACCAATGGTAAACACAACCGTGCCTGCAATCAGAGGCGGGAAGAACTTTCGTATCTTCTTGATGGTAAGGCCTACGATAATGGCGCACACGCCGCCTACAATCTGGGCTCCCAGTATGGCGGGAATGCCGGACTGTTCCGCGATGGCCTGCATGCTGGGAACGTAGGCAAAGCTTACGCCCAGGATAACAGGAAGGCCGGCACCCAGATGGAAACTGTTCTTATTGCCTATGGGGAAGAGCTGCAGCAGGGTGGCCAGGGCAGATACAACCAGGGAAGCCTGAATCAGCAAAACCCGGTCTGCCGTGTCAATGCCTGCTGCGCCGGAAATAATAATGGCCGGCGTCACACAGCCTACAATCATGGCTACTACATGCTGAAGGGCCAGGGGAATTGCCTGGCTCATTTTTGGCACACCATCCAAATCAAACAGGGATGCGTGCTGTTTCGCTGTATTGTCTGTATTCATTTTTTAATTGCCTCCTTTACGCTAAATGGATATGAGTACCGGTTTTTCCCTGGATACCGTCTTTTGCTTTTTCCAACAGCGTAATGAGGGCAGTGCGTCCTGGTTTTGATTCAGCAAATTTAACAGCAGCCTGAACTTTGGGAAGCATGGAACCGGGGGCAAAATGTCCCTCTTTGATAAACTGTCTTGCTTCTTCTGTGTCCAGGTCATCCAGCCACTTTTCTTCCGGCTTTCCGAAGTTAACAGCAACCTTTTCAACTGCAGTGAGAATAATCAGGAAATCAGCGTTCAGATTCTCTGCTAACAGTTCACTTGCGAAGTCCTTGTCGATTACAGCGCTTGCACCCTTTAAGTGGTTTCCCTGACGGGTAACCGGGATACCGCCGCCGCCGCAGGCGATTACCAGCTGGCCTGAGTCTACCAGAGAGCGGATGGCGCCGATTTCAACGATTTCAGCAGGCTTTGGAGATGCCACCACGCGGCGGTAGCCACGTCCGGAATCCTCCTTCATGATGTATCCGTACTTTTCTTCTGCAATCTTAGCCTGTTCTTCGGTCATGAAGTGGCCGATTGGCTTGGAAGGAGCTTCAAAGGCAGGATCGTCTGCATCTACACGGACCTGTGTAATCATGGTTGCAACCGGAATATCATACATTTCACGGTTATAGAGTTCCTCTCTTAAGGCGTTCTGCAGGTCGTAGCCGATATAAGCCTGGCTCATGGCCACACAGACGGAGAGAGGGGTGTTGGGCTGTTTTGCGTCTTCGCGGCTCAGCGCAGCCATTGCATTGTTGATCATACCTACCTGAGGGCCGTTGCCATGGGCTACGATAACCTCGCAGCCTTCCTCGATGAGATCTACGATGGCTTTGGCTGTGATCTTGACAGCTTTCATCTGCTCAGGAAGGGTATTGCCCAGTGCATTGCCGCCCAGAGCGATGACAATACGTTTTTTCTTGTTTTCCATAGTGATTTTCCCCTTTATAGGGCGGGATATGAGGGTATCCCGCCGAGTTTTTGCATAATTTGAGACAAAAAGGGCTGCAGGACTCAGTCCGGCAGCCCTTACATTGTATTGCTTGGTAAGATGAATGATTTATTTGAATACTCTAGGAGTTCCTTTTTCTTCCAGCTTCTTTAAAACCTCAGCCGGGTCAGCGAACTTAGCCAGCATAATCATGGCAGCGATTACGTATGGCTTGTAGCTTGCTTCTTTGTACAGAGGATCACGGTAGCGGTCAAATACAGTTGCCTCAACCTCGCCGTCCTTGCAGCTTACATCGTTGATGTCAGCTGGTAAGCAGTGCAGGTACAGAGCTTTGCCGTCTTTGGTGGTCTTCATCAGTTCCTCAGTACAGCACCAGTCTTTGTGCTCTGCGTTCTGAGCCAGCAGTTCTTTCTCCAGAGTCTTGATGCCCTCGGAATCGCCTTCTGCGTACAGGTTGGTTCTCTTTTCCATAGCTGCAAATGGAGCCCAGCTCTTTGGATATACGATGTCAGCATCCTTGAATGCGTCAGCCATGTCATGGGATACACGGAAGGAACCGCCGGTCTTTTCAGCGTTCTTTCTGGCAACTTCCTCAACCTCAGGCATGATTTCGTAGCCTTCCGGATGAGCCAGAACAACTTCCATACCCATACGTGTCATCAGGCCAACAACGCCCTGAGGAACGGAGAGAGGCTTGCCGTAGGAAGGAGAGTAAGCCCATGTCATGGCTAACTTCTTGCCCTTTAAGTTCTCTACGCCGCCGAACTCATGGATGATGTGCAGCATATCAGCCATACACTGTGTCGGGTGGTCGATGTCACACTGTAAGTTAACCAGGGTTGGCTTCTGCTCCAGGATGCCGTCTTTGTGGCCCTGTGTAACAGCGTCAACAACTTCGTGCATGTAAGCGTTGCCCTTGCCGATGTACATGTCATCGCGGATACCGATAACGTCAGCCATGAAGGAAATCATGTTAGCTGTCTCACGAACTGTCTCGCCGTGAGCAACCTGGCTCTTGCCTTCGTCCAAATCCTGAACTTCCAGACCTAACAGGTTGCAGGCAGAAGCAAAGGAGAAACGTGTACGGGTGGAATTGTCACGGAATAAGGAGATGCCGAGGCCGCTCTCAAATACCTTTGTGGAAATGTTGTTCTCTCTCATGAAGCGGAGAGCGTCAGCAACGGTCCATACTGCTTCCAGTTCCTCGTCAGTTTTCTCCCAGGTCAGGAAGAAATCGTTCTCGTACATTTCCTTAAAGTTGAGGCTGTTTAACTTATCAATGTAATCCTGTAATGTTTTCATTTGATTGACTCCTTTATTATATTAATTTTTAATTTGGGTATCGTTGTTGGATGTTACAAAAATAAAAGGGATATCCGTTCTTTCATGAATGTAAGCGGGCCTGAGCCGTTCCGGCGGCCTTCAGCATAGACCGCCGAAACAAACAGGTCACTTAGGACTTCATGGAAAACGGTAAACGAATGAGCAGTGTGTAGGGCGTATGCCCTATGCTTCCCGGCTGCCCCTCAGGCCAGAAGAACGGCTCTGGGGCCAGCGGACCAAGACCGCGGTTTAACAGCAGCCGGGACAACACCCTGCGGACAATAAACGAAGGTAGTTAATTACTTGCAGTAAACACTGGGCAGAGCAGCGTAAACAGCTGCACAGGTAACCAGATCCTGCTTCCATGTAATCTCATTGGGAGCATGGGCCTGAGCCTCAGCGCCAGGACCAAAACCGATACAAGGAATGCCGTTGCGTCCCATGATGGATACGCCGTTGGTGGAGAAGGTCCACTTATCGGTAAGAGGACGTGCTTTTCTCATCTCTGCTGTTGCGTCCACACCGATACGCTCGTCGCCGAACAGATTCTTATAAGCTTCTTCCAGGGACTTGGTAACCTTGTGGTCCTCCGGGATAACCCAGGTTGGGAAGTAGCACTCGATTGGATATGTAAGGCCCTTATAGGAAGGACGGGAATACTCATACATGGATACGGTAACATCATCGCCGTACTTTTTAACTGCAGGAAGAGCACGAATCTCGTCTAAGCAGCTCTCCCATGTCTCGCCTGCCGTCATACGGCGGTCAAGGGATACGGAACAGGAATCAGCAACTGCGCAGCGGCTTGGAGATGTGAAGAAAATCTCGGAAACAGTAACAGTGCCGCGGCCTAAGAAGTTGGCTTCCTTATACTCAGGATTGTACTTCTCATCCAGCATCTTCACAAGGCCCTTAACTTCCTTGTCATCAGCAGCGTCGTTTTCATTCAGAGCACGTACATCCTGAAGGATGTCAGCCATCTTATAGATAGCGTTGTCGCCGCGCTCAGGAGCGGAACCATGGCAGGAAACGCCCTTAACGTCAACGCGGATTTCCATACGGCCTCTCTGGCCGCGGTAGATGCCGCCGTCGGTGGGCTCTGTGGATACTACGAAATCAGGACGAACCTTGTCTTCGTTGATGATGTACTGCCAGCACAGACCGTCGCAGTCCTCTTCCTGAACCGTACCGGTTACCAGAACCGTATATTTGTCGCTTAACATTCCTAAATCCTTCATGATTTTAGCGCCGTATACAGCAGATACGATACCGCCGCACTGGTCGGACACGCCGCGTCCGCCAATCTCGGTGTCATTCTCATAGCCTTCATAAGGATCGAAGTTCCAGTTGTTCTTGTTGCCGATGCCCACTGTGTCGATGTGTGCGTCAAAGCCGATGAGGGTCTCGCCGGTTCCCATATATCCCAGAACATTGCCCATGGGGTCGATGTCTACCTTGTCAAATCCCAGCTTTGTCATCTCTTCAGCGATACGGTCGATGTGAGCCTTCTCATCACAGCTCTCGCCCGGGAATTTAACGATGTCGCGTAAGAACTTGGTCATGTCTTTTTCATAGTTCTTTGCTGCTTCTTTGATTTTTGCGTAATCCAGATTCATTTCTTCATTTCCTCCATTATACATTGATATTTGTTTTGGGTGTGATATAGGTGATTGTTATTTATCCAGACCTTTCCATACAATGTTCTTGTAACGGTCAGGGTCAGTGTCGCCTTCAGTGGAGAAGAGCAGTACTCTGGAATTCTCATCCAGGCCAATGTCTTTTCTCAGGTCAGCGTATTCATCCATGGACATAACGGCTGCCAGTGCGCCGAATGGAGCTGCGCCGGATTCTCCGGAGGTAACAGGCGCGTCGCCCTTGATAGGAGCGCCCAGCATACGCATACCGGTTGCGGCTACCCAGTCAGGGGCAGCGATGAATACTTTGACATGGTTCTTTAAGATATCCCATGAAATGGTGTTGGGCTCGCCGCAGGCAAGGCCGGCCATGATGGTTTCCATGTCGCCGTCCACGATACGGATTTGTCCGTCGCCGGCAGCAGCGCCCTTGTACAGGCAGGCGGCTGCCTCAGCTTCCACAACTACGAAAACAGGAGGATTATCAGCATACAGATTGGAGAAGTAGCCTACCACAGCGCCTGCCAGCGAACCAACGCCTGCCTGGACAAAGATGTGGGTCGGGCGCTCGCAGCCGTATTCCTTTAACTGCTCGCCGGCCTCCATGGCCATGGTTCCGTAACCCTGCATAATCCAGGATGGAATCTCCTCGTATCCGTCCCAGGCGGTATCCTGTACCATGACGCCTCTTGGGGTTTCGTCGGCTTCCTTGGCTGCCAGACGTACGCAGTCATCGTAATTCATCTCCTGAATGTCTACGGCAGCGCCTTCCTTGGCAATGTTCTCCAGACGTGTCTGGGTGGAACCCTTAGGCATATGTACCACTGCCTTCTGTCCAAGACGGTTGGCGGCCCATGCAACGCCGCGTCCGTGGTTGCCGTCTGTGGCGGTGAAGAAGGTAGCCTGGCCAAATTCTTCTCTTAACTGGTCAGAAGTGAGGACTGAGTAGGGAAGTTCGGATACGTCCCTGCCGGTTTCCTTGGCAATGTAGCGGGCCATGGAGAAGGAACCTCCCAGAACCTTGAATGCATTGAGGCCAAAACGGTAGGACTCATCTTTTAAGTAGATTTCCTTTACTCCCAGATAAGCTGCCATGTGGTCCAGCTTGGTGAGTGGTGTTTTGGTGTACTGGGGGAAGCTTTCGTGGAATGTCCTCGCCTTTGCAATCTCCTCCAGTCCCATAATCGGCAGGTTCTTGTCATCTGTCTTAGGCATTTGATTGACCGCCCATAGAATCTTCTGATCCATGTTACATAATCCTCCTTAATTATCATCACGCTTTTTTATCTTCCGACTTGCGGCTGTTTACATCAATGTAGCTGTACAAAGTAAATTTGGAGATTCCGAAGTACTTGGAAACCTTGTCCCCTGATTTTGTTATAAGGAAGGCGCCTGCATCGTTCAGGAACTGGATGGCAGTGACTTTCTCCTCCTTGTTCATCAAGGCGGCCGGCTTGCCGATAAGGGCTACCGACTGTTCAATCAGGGTATCTAACAGGTCGTTGACGTTGTGGACAATCTGTTCGGGCTGCTGCTTCACGTCCGCTTGGGGTTCGGTGTCGATGAGAGCTTTAATGGAACGGTCCACAGTCATCAGGCCTGTTATGTCGTAATTAATGGAGAGAAGATAGTCAATGGAATCTCCTTCCTCATTACGGATGTAGATGGTGCTGGACTTCAGTATCTTGCCGTTGGATGTACGGGTCAGGTATCCAAGATGGTCTTTTAAAGAAGCCGGATCCTTGTGAAGGGTTTCCAGGACTACTTTTGAAGGTCCGTCCCCCTCCTGGCGGTTTGTCACATGACCGTTGTTGATGTGCACGATGGAATGTTCCAGGTCGTGCTTTTCAAGGTCGTGTATGACAATTTCACAATCAGGTCCGAACTGTCTCGCAAGGCCATCAGCAAGCTGTTTCAGTAAATCTAGTGTGTATGACATGGCTTAACCTCCTTTTCCTCGGACTCTTCAAATCTGGTGACTTTGTACAATAAACATTTCGCAAAGTTGTGATGCGTTGTTTATGATTCCATCATAGCACAAAAAAAAGGAATTGCAAGAGGTTTTTACAAAAAAATTTTGAATATCTAAAAATTTTTGCATTTTCTGCTTGCAAATGGATTTGTATGGTGTTAGTATAGGGGTACAGGAAGTCCTGTTCTATCTTATTAAAGTTTATGAAATCCCGATGGTGTTTAGGACAGATTTAAAGAGCAGGTACATAAAATAATAAAAAGCAAAGGAGAGAGGTTATGTTAGTGATTGGGAACGGTCGTCTGGTTACCAGAGACCCAGAACAGCCATTTTTTGAAAATGGGGCAGTGGCAATGGACGGTACCGCAGTAAAGAAGGTGGGCACACTGGAGGAGATTAAGAAGGAGTTCCCTGATGCCGAATATGTGGACGCAAAGGGGGGCGTCATCATGCCGGCCTTCATCAACACCCATGAGCATATCTACAGTGCCATGGCAAGAGGTCTTTCCATTAAAGGATATGACCCCAAGGGTTTTCTGGATATTCTGGACGGCATGTGGTGGACCATTGACCGCCACCTGACCAATGAACAGACCCGCCAGAGCGCCAGGGCCACTTATCTGGATTCCATTAAGAACGGAGTCACCACCGTATTTGACCACCATGCCAGCTTCGGGGAGATAAAGGATTCCCTGTTTGCCATTGAGGACGCCGCTAAGGAGATGGGCGTCAGGACCTGTCTGTGCTATGAAATTTCCGACAGGGACGGCATGGATAAGGCAAGGGCGGCTGTTATGGAAAACGTGTCCTGGATCAAACACGCCCTGGCGGATGACACGGACATGATTGCGGGTATGATGGGAATGCACGCCCAGTTCACCATCTCAGATGAGACCATGGAGCTGGCGGCAGCCAACAAGCCGGCTGAGGTAGGATACCACATCCATGTGGCAGAGGGCATCGAGGATCTCCACGACTGTCTTAAGAAGTACGGAAAGAGAATTGTGGACCGTCTGATGGACTGCAATATCCTTGGGGAAAAGACCCTGCTGGCCCACTGCATTTACGTAAATCCTCATGAGATGCAGCTGATCAAGGATACGGATACCATGGTGGTACATAACCCTGAGTCCAACATGGGCAATGCCTGCGGATGCCCGCCTACCATGGAGATCGTGCACAGAGGCATTCTCACCGGTCTGGGAACCGACGGTTACACCCATGATATGACAGAATCCTTCAAGGTAGCCAATGTTCTTCACAAACATCACCTCTGCGACGCCAATGCGGCCTGGGGCGAGGTACCCCAGATGCTCTTTGAGGGCAATGCAAAGATTGCCAACCGCTATTTCAAGAAGCAGCTGGGCGTACTGAAGGAAGGCGCTGCCGCTGACGTGATTGTCACTGACTATATCCCGCTGACTCCAATGGACGCGTCCAATGTAAACGGACACATTCTGTTCGGCATGACGGGAAGAAGCGTGGTGACCACGGTATGCAACGGCAAGGTTCTGATGAAGAACAGGGAGCTTGTGGGACTGGATGAGGAGAAGATCCTTTATGAGGTAAGGGAAGAGGCAAAGAAGCTGGCCCATTCCATCAACGGTTAATTGCCGGGGCAGCAGCCGGCATCCATAGGAAACGCCTTCCAGGGATGGCTGGTCTTTCCTATATATAAACAACGCATACGCAATGTATAATTTATAAGTGATATCCGATTGCAGGGCGGCGGGAAAGCAGCACCCCGGGACGACAATGTCTTCCGGGCGGCTGAGCCGGATGGAGGACCCGGGGACAATGTCCCCGGTATCCGGTGCTGGGACCTGGTCTGGTTATAAAGGAGGATAAGAATAATATGAGCGACATTATGACCCCGATTCCATTTGGAAAACTGATGAACTGGATCCTTGAAGAGAACAAGAAGGGCGCTGTATTTGGCATCAAGAGACCATTCATTGCAGACCCGGACAAAACCTATGAGATTTTTGGCCGTAAGCTGGAGACTCCCTTCGGACCCGCAGCAGGACCCCATACCCAGCTGACCCAGAATATCGTGGCTTCCTACGTGGCAGGCAGCCGTTTCTTCGAGCTTAAGACCGTACAGAAGCTGGACGGCGAGGACCTTCCCGTATCCAAGCCGTGTATCAAGGCTGACGACGAGTGCTATAACTGCGAGTGGTCCACAGAGCTCTATGTGCCCCAGGCATTTGACGAGTATGTAAAGGCCTGGTTTGCCTGCAAGGTGCTGGCCAGGGAATTTGGACTGGGCAGTCCTGAGGGCTTCCAGTTCAACATGTCCGTGGGATATGACCTGGACGGCATCAAGACAGAGAAAATTGACCGTTTCATTGAGGGCATGAAGGATGCTTCCGAGACCGCCATTTTCAAAGAGTGCAGGCAGTGGCTCCTTGACAATCTGGACCGGTTTGATAAGGTGTCCAGGGAGGATGTGGAAGCCATATCTCCAAAGGTATGCAACTGCGCAACCCTTTCCACCCTTCACGGATGTCCTCCCCAGGAGATTGAGCGCATCGCCAGATACCTGATTGAGGAGAAGAAGGTACATACATTCATCAAATGCAACCCCACCCTGCTTGGATATGAGTACGCAAGGAAGATCATGGACGATATGGGATATGACTATGTTGCCTTTGGCGATTTCCATTTTAAGGATGATTTACAGTACTCAGACGCGGTTCCCATGCTCCAGAGGCTCCAGGCCCTGGCAGACGGGAAGGGACTGGAATTCGGCGTGAAGATTACCAATACGTTCCCTGTTGACGTAAAGCAGAACGAGCTTCCCAGCGAGGAAATGTATATGTCCGGAAAGTCCCTTTATCCCCTTTCCATGTCTGTTGCCGGGAAGCTGGCTGAGGACTTTGGCGGGAAGCTGCGCATTTCCTATTCCGGCGGCGCCGACTTCTTTAATATCGCGGATATCGTGGATGCAGGCATCTGGCCGGTAACCATGGCCACTACCATGTTAAAGCCGGGCGGTTATGAGAGACTGGAGCAGATTGGACAGTTATTTGCAGCCAAGGAAGCTGCTGCCTTTGAGGGCGTGGATGCTGCCAGGGTAACCGGACTGGTGGAGGCTGTGAAATCCGACAAGCACCATGTAAAGGCGGTAAAGCCCCTTCCTTCCAGGAAAATCAACCGGCCGGTTCCGCTTACCGACTGTTTCATCGCCCCCTGTCAGGAAGGCTGTCCCATCCATCAGGATATCACCAGATACCTGCAGCTGGCAGGAGCAGGTGAGTTTGAGCAGGCTCTGGAGGTTATTCTCAATAAGAATCCGCTGCCCTTTATCACAGGTACCATCTGCGCCCACAACTGTATGAGCAAGTGTACCAGAAACTTCTACGAGTCCCCGGTGGATATCCGCAGGACCAAGCTGGAGGCCGCAGAGGGCGGATTTGAGGCGGTTATGGCTAAGCTCAAAGCGCCTGAGGTTTCCTCTGATAAGAAGGCGGCTGTGGTAGGCGGCGGCCCGGCCGGACTGGCGGCAGCTTATTTCCTGGCCAGGGGCGGGGTGAAGGTTACCCTGTTTGAGAAGGAAGAGAAGATGGGCGGCGTTGTCCGCAACGTGATTCCGGGATTCCGTATCAGCGACAGTGCCATTGACAACGACGTGAAGCTGGTGGCAGCCATGGGCGTGGAGATGGTGAACGGTAAGGAAATCACCGATATAGAGGCCCTTAAGAAAGATTATGATTATGTTGTCCTGGCAGTGGGCGCGTCCGAGCAGGGCGTTCTTAAGCTGGAGGCAGGGGATACCATGAACGCACTGGATTTCCTGGCACGGTTTAAGGCAACAGAGGGCAAGGTGGAATTAGGTAAGAACGTGGTTGTGATCGGCGGAGGCAACACAGCCATGGATACGGCCAGGGCAGCCAAGAGAAACGCAGGCGTGGAGAAGGTTTCTCTGGTATACAGAAGAACCAGACGCTACATGCCTGCTGATGAGGAAGAACTGGTCATGGCTGTGGAGGACGGCGTGGAATTCGCTGAGCTCCTGGCTCCTGTTAAGCTGGAAAATGGAGTCCTGTACTGTAAGAAGATGGTGCTGGGAGATATGGATGCCAGCGGACGCCGGGGCGTGGTGGAGACAGATGAGACAGTGGAAGTGCCTGCCGACACCGTGATTGCCGCTGTAGGCGAGAAGGTTCCGGGGGCATTCTATGAGAGTTTCGGCATTGCCCTGGACAGCAGAAGACGTCCCCAGGTGAACCAGGAGACGCTGGAAACCTCTGTGAAGGGTGTCTATGTGGCCGGAGACGGCCTGTACGGTCCTGCCACGGTGGTGGAAGGAATCAGGGACGGCAAGATGGCTGCGGAGGCCATTATCGGAAAAGCCCTGGCAGAGGACCTGTTCAAGCTCTCTGATGCAGAGACCATCTACGGACGCAAGGGCAGGCTGGCAGAGGAAAATGACCATGTGGTTGACAGCGCCCGCTGCTTATCATGCAACAGCTACTGCGAAAACTGTGTTGAGGTATGCCCCAACAGAGCCAATATCTCTCTGGTTGTTCCGGGCATGGAGAAGCATCAGATCATCCACGTGGATTATATGTGCAACGAGTGCGGCAACTGTAAGAGCTTCTGTCCGTGGGACAGCGCTCCCTATCTTGACAAATTCACCCTGTTTGCCAACGAGGCTGACATGGAAAACAGCAAAAACCAGGGCTTCACGGTACTGGACGCTGCTGCCGGTGTGTGCAGGGTAAGGCTTCAGGGCAGGATCATGGATTACACGGTTGGTACCGTAAACGCAGATGTGCCGGACGGCATCCAGAATATCATCCGGACAGTCATCAACGACTATTCATATATGCTGTAGATAATGTGTGGTGACAGTTCACATCGGATTTCTGAACTGTTACAATGTGTGCGAATTGCCGTACAAAGGAGTCCTCAATGAAAATGTGGGGACTCCTTTGGCAAAGGCTTGTTAAAAAAGTAACGTTATTCTTTTGCGAGAATAATGAAAGGAGAAGAACAAAATGGCACAAAAGCGCAATAGAAAAGTAGCTGTGGTGCAATGCCTGGGGGGCTGTCACGCAGAGGCGGTTATTCCCCGTGGGGACCTGGCAGGGGATTGCAGCCAGGTCTTGGCAGAACATCCGGATGGCATATTGAAATGTAAATGGGGATGTCTGGGCATGGGCAGCTGCGTGGCTGCCTGTAAGTCGGATGCCATCCACATAAACAGCTTTGGAGCAGCGGAGGTGGACCGGGGCAAATGCGTGGGCTGCGGCCTGTGCGTGAAAGCCTGTCCCCTTGGTCTGATTCGCATTACCACACCGGAATACCCGGTTTATACGGCATGTATGAACCAGGACGGGGGAGCCCAGACAAGAAAGGATTGTTCAGTGGGCTGTATTGCCTGCGGTATCTGTGTAAAGAACTGTCCGGCGGATGCCGTCAGGATAGAGAATAACCACGCGGTAATAGATGAAGCAAAGTGTATCGCCTGCGGTATGTGTGCAGTCAAATGTCCAAGAGGAATTATACTGGATGCCGACGGCATTTTCACGGTAAAGGCGTAGAGGCAGGAGGCATAAAATGGGAGAGAACTTTTGTTTTACAGTAAATGGAGTGGAACGCTGCACCAGCGAGGATAAACCGCTGCTGCGCTATCTGAGGGACGACCTTCACCTTCATTCTGTCAAGGACGGGTGCAGCGAAGGCGCCTGCGGCACATGTACCATTGTGGTGGACGGCAAGGCGGTCAAGTCCTGCGTCCTGACCACCAGGCGGGCAGTGGGCAAAAACATCATTACCACGGAGGGATTAAGCGACGCGGAAAAGGAAGCCTTTGTGTATGCCTTCGGGGCAATGGGATCCGTGCAGTGCGGATTCTGTACGCCGGGCATGGTGATGGCCGGAAAGGCGCTGATTGACCGCGTTCCGGACCCCACTGAGGAGGAAATCAAGGTTGCGTTAAAGGGAAATATCTGCCGCTGTACAGGATATAAAAAAATTATCGAAGGCATCCAGCTGACGGCAGCCATTCTGAGGGGCGACGCCCGGATTGAGGAGTCACTGGAAAAGGGGGATGAGTACGGCGTCGGAAAGCGTGCCTTCCGCCTGGATGTGAGGGAAAAGGTGCTGGGCTACGGCGAGTACCCGGATGACGTGGAGATGGAGGGAATGGTGTATGCTTCGGCTGTCCGCTCCCAGTATCCGCGGGCAAGGGTTCTGGATATTGACTGCGGGAAGGCAGCGGCCCTTCCCGGCGTGCTGGCTGTGCTTACGGCCGAGGATGTCCCCAATAACAAGGTGGGCCATCTCCAGCAGGACTGGGACGTAATGATTGCAAAGGGAGATATCACCCGCTGTGTGGGCGACGCCATCTGTCTGGTGGTTGCCGAGTCCAGGGACATCCTTGAGAAGGCAAAGCGGATGGTGAAGATTGATTATGAGGAGCTGAAACCCGTGTGCTCCATTCAGGAAGCCATGGCAGAGGACGCGCCCAGGGTACATGAGAAGGGAAATCTGTGCCAGAGCCGCCACGTTACCCGCGGGGATGCAAAGAAGGCCCTGGAAAATTCCAGATACGTGGTGACCCAGACGTACCGTACGCCCTTTACCGAGCATGCTTTCCTGGAACCGGAATGCGCGGTGGCCTTTCCTTATAAGGACGGTGTGAAGGTATATTCCACAGACCAGGGCGTCTACGATACCAGGAAGGAAATATCCATCATGCTGGGCTGGGATCCGGACCGTGTGGTCGTGGAAAACAAGCTGGTAGGCGGCGGCTTCGGCGGCAAGGAGGACGTATCCGCACAGCACATAGCAGCCCTGGCAGCCCTTAAGGTGCAGAGGCCGGTAAAGGTGGTGTTTTCCAGACAGGAATCCTTAAGCTTCCATCCAAAGCGTCATGCCATGGAGGGGACATTTACTCTGGGATGCGACGAGAACGGTATATTTACAGGACTGGATTGTGAGATTTATTTTGATACAGGAGCCTATGCTTCCCTGTGCGGACCTGTGCTTGAGAGGGCGTGTACCCACTCCGTAGGGCCTTACTGCTACCAGAACACGGATATCCGCGGCTTCGGCTACTATACCAACAATCCGCCCGCAGGCGCGTTCCGCGGTTTCGGCGTGTGCCAGAGTGAATTTGCCCTGGAGTCCAACATCAATCTGCTGGCGGAGAAGGTGGGTATTTCCCCGTGGGAAATCCGCTACCGCAACGCCATTGAACCGGGCAAGGTACTTCCAAACGGGCAGATTGCGGACTGCTCCACAGCCCTTAAGGAAACCCTTCTGGCTGTAAAGGATGCCTATGAGAGCAATCCCGGCAGGGCCGGAATCGCCTGTGCCATGAAGAACGCGGGCGTGGGCGTGGGACTTCCCGATAAAGGCCGGGCAAAGCTGGCGGTCCGCGACGGAAAGATTGAGCTGTACAGCGCTGCTTCCGATATCGGGCAGGGGTGTGCAACCGTATTCGTACAGATGGTTTCCGAGACAACGGGGCTTGGAAAGGAAATGGTCAGGAATATGGGGGCCAATTCCGAGGTGGCGCCTGATTCAGGAACCACATCCGGTTCCCGTCAGACCCTGATTACAGGCGAGGCTGTCAGGATGGCTGCGGCTGATTTGAATGAGGCATTGCAGGAAGCGGGAGGAGACTTAAGCCAGCTGGAAGGCCGTGAGTTCTTTGCGGAATTCTTTGACCCCACAGATAAGCTGGGAGCAGATGTGCCCAATCCAAAGAGCCATGTGGCTTACGGATTTGCAACCCATGTGGTGGTGTTGGATGACGACGGCAGGGTAAAGGAAGTGTATGCTGCCCATGACTCCGGAAAGGTAGTGAATCCCATTTCCATACAGGGCCAGATTGAGGGCGGCGTTCTCATGGGACTGGGCTACGCCCTGACCGAGGACTTCCCCTTAAAGAACGGTGTTCCCCAGGCTAAATACGGCACCCTGGGACTCATGCGCTCCACCCAGATTCCGGATATCCATGCAATCTATGTGGAGAAGGAAGAACTGCTGTCCTTTGCCTACGGCGCAAAGGGGATTGGGGAAATTGCCACCATACCAACCGCTCCGGCGGCACAGGGAGCTTATTATGCAAAGGACCATGTGCTGAGGACAACGCTTCCCATGGATGACACGTACTATTCAAAGAAAAAGTAAAAATAACATTGGAAATGAACGGCGAAAGGCAGTCCACCTGCTTTTCGCTTGTTCCGCATAAGGAGATGACATCATGGACAACACCCTTGACAAGACAGGGCATGGAATGGAACATAAAAGGGCGGATAAGGCCGTTGAATTCCGGTTTGCCAAACCACAGGACATACCCTTGATTCTCAGGTTCATAAGGGAGCTGGCTGATTATGAGGGAATGCTTGACCAGGTGGTGGCTACAGAGGAGCTGCTGAACCAGTGGCTGTTTGAGAAGGAAAAGGCAGAGGTGATTCTGGGGATGAAGGACGGGGAGACAGTGGGATTTGCTCTGTTCTTCCATAATTTCTCCACCTTCCTGGGAAGGGCCGGCATATATCTGGAGGACTTGTATGTGCGCCCGGAGTACCGGGGCCAGGGCTTCGGCACCGCCTTTTTGAACCGGCTGGCAGCCATTGCCGTGGAACGGGGGTGCGGACGCCTGGAGTGGTGGTGCCTGGACTGGAATAAGCCAAGCATTGACTTTTATCTGGGAATAGGCGCCCGTCCCATGAGTGACTGGACCGTGTACCGGATTGACGGGGAACGGCTGGAGGCCATGGCGGCTGATGCCCGCCGGTGACAGATGCCCATAGGCGGCAGATGGATGCAGGTGCCGGATGTCCGCAAGGTGACAGGAAAAAGGGAAGAAAGCCGGAACGTATCGTTAGATTGACAGAGAGAAACAGAACAGGAGAGTGATATATATGAAGAAGGTATTAAAAGGCGGAACCGTAGTTGGCGGAAGCGGCAGTGTCCGGGCAGATGTGCTCATTGACGGGGAAAAGGTGGCGGCAGTGGGAACCGGTGAGGAAATGGAGCGCCTGGCAGATGAGGATACCCAGATTGTGGATGTGGAAGGCTGCCTGCTCTTTCCGGGGTTCATCGACGCACACACCCATTTTGACCTCCATGTGGCGGGAACGGTTACTGCGGACGATTTTGCCACAGGAACCAGGGCGGCTGTTCGGGGCGGCACCACCACCATCGTGGACTTCGGGACCCAGTATGAAGGGGAGAGCCTGGCGGACGGCCTCAGGAACTGGCATGAGAAGGCGGACGGAAAGTGTTCCTGTGATTACGGATTCCACATGTCCATATCGGACTGGAACCCGTCGGTCAGCAGGGAACTTGACGACATGATGGAGGCCGGAATCACCTCCTTTAAGCTGTACATGACATACGATACCCAGGTGGACGACAAGACTATTTTTGAAATCCTGCGCAGGCTTAAGGAGGTGGGAGGAATCACCGGAGTTCACTGTGAGAACAGCGGTATGATAGCTGCTCTCCAGGCAGAGGCAAAGGCTGCCGGAAGAATGGGCGTGGAAAGCCACCCGGCCACCCGGCCGGCTGCCGCTGAGGCAGAGGCCATTGACAGGCTGCTCAGGCTGGCCGAGGTGGTGGATATCCCTGTGATTGTGGTGCATCTCACCTGCCGGGAGGGATACGACGTGATCATGGAAGCCAGGAGAAGGGGACAGAAGGTATATGCGGAAACATGCCCCCAGTATCTGCTCATGGATGACAGCCTGTACGGGCTTGCCGGCATGGAAGGGGCTAAGTATGTGTGCGCGCCGCCTCTGAGAAAGCAGGAGGACAGCGCATGCCTTTGGAAGGCTCTGGCGGACGGAACCATCCAGACCGTGTCAACGGACCACTGCAGCTTTACCACAGAGCAGAAGGCGCTGGGGAAGGATGACTTTACAAAGATTCCGGGAGGCATGCCCGGAGTTGAGACAAGGGGCACGCTGCTCTACACCTACGGCGTGGACGCGGGAAGAATTACAAAGGAAAAAATGTGCCAGCTTTTGTCGGAAAATCCCGCCAAGCTGTACGGAATGTATCCCACAAAGGGAGCCATTGCCCCGGGAAGCGACGCGGACATTGTTGTCATGCGCACCGGTGTGGAGGATATGGTTACGGCTGCGGACCAGGTACAGAATGTGGATTACGCTCCCTTTGAGGGAAGGAAGCTGACGGCACGCATAGAGAGCGTGTTCCTGCGCGGTACCCAGGTGGTGAAGGACCATCAGGTGGTGGTGGAGAAGGCCGGGAAGTTTGTGAAGCGCGGGAGATATGGGCTGTAATCAGCGGGGAATAACGGTGGAATAAAACCGGCTGGGAAGTTGGGAAAAGGGTGCAAATGCGGATCATTTATCTGCGTTTGCACCCTTTTTATGCACTTTTTTAGTGAGGGAGGTCATTTGCTCATCAGTATCTCGCGAAATCCCCTTGCCACAGGGGAAAGATTGGCGTCCCTGACCCATACCAGATATATTTTCTGGATAAGGGGGATACTGGTGGCGATGTGCAGTTCCGTAAATCCCAGGCTTTGGAATTGCTTGTAAAAGGTATATGAGACAATAGAAATGCATTGGTTTGAAATCACCTCGTTAATCAGCCCATAGTCATTGTAAGCGGCTGTCAGGGTCTTGGGTCTGAATCCGGCGCCGTCGCATAATTCATAGAGCAGCCTGTTGGTACCGTTGGTACTCACGTTATAGACTGCAAATGGTTGGTTTTTCAGTTCGGCGGCCTCTACGGATTTTTTGTGCGCCAGGGGATGATTCCTGCTTATGACAAATTTGACGGGTTCCGTGTAAAGCAGGATTTTTTCCAGGCTGGTATATTCAGATTCATTGTCAAACTCTCCGCATAAACCAAAGGTGCTGTTATAGTTGGATACATCCTTGATGATAGCTGTTGTATATTTAAAGGTGATGTTTAGGCTGCAGTCTGGATAGGCAAGGTGAAACTGCGCGCTTTTCTTCGGCAAAAAGGTCGTATTAATGGAGCATAAGGCAGACAGGTCAACGGTATTCAGATCACTGTTGACCTGATGCTTTACGGCGGATATTCCATGGTTGATTTCTTCAAGGGAACGCCTTGCATAATCAAAAAAAATCGTTCCATATTTCGTAAGTTCAATATTCCGGCCCCGCTTCATGAACAAAGGTGCGCCGATTTCTTCCTCAATGCCAAGTATGGCCTTTGTAAGAGCAGGCTGTGTGATATGCAGATGTTCAGCGGCACGCGTGTAGTGCTGGTATTCAGCTGCTTTAAGAAAGTATTCCAGATGCTGGTAATTCATACGCCCTCCTATTTCCAAAAGTTATTAATTGGCAAAAAAAAGTAATTTGTAATAATTGCATAAATATGGTTGAATTATATTAAATAAATCAGTAAATATACTCGTTGGCACTATAATTATAGATTGAATTATCAATATATTCAAGCAGGTGGGGGTGGATAAGGAAAAATATTAGGAATCACGGTTTGGTTAAGGCAGGTTTCAGACAACAATTTTATCAAAAGGAGGAACTAGAATGAAAAAAGTGATGAAGAAAGTGATTGCAGCCATGGTTTCAACCGCAATGCTGCTGCCGCTGGCAGCCTGCGGAAACTCTGATACAGACAGTGCCGCCGCAACAACTGCCGCTGCCGCCACTACAGCAGGTGATTCCAAGGCATCAGAAGGTGGGGGTTCAGTGGGCGCGGACGGAGTGGACCACACACAGGGGGAGCCATTTAAAATCCGTTTTGCCACCAATGCATCAGCAGGGGATGTTGCCGGAGACGGAATCAGCCAGACTGGAAAGGGAATGATTTATTTCTGCAAACAGATTGAAGAGCGCAGCGGGGGCCGCATTACCACACAGATATTCACTGACGGCCAGCTGGCGTCCTCCACTCAGGAATATATTGGCGGTGCCCAAAATGGCGCGTATGAGATATTTATGCTGAACTGCGGTTCATGGGCTGATTATACCCCGGCCTACGCAGGCTTAAATATTCCTTATCTCTATATGGATTATGACGACGCATATGCGGTCCTGGATTCCGGGCTGCGCCAGGAGTGGGACCAGCGGGCCCAGGCCGATACACAGTGCATTCCTCTTGCCCACCTGGATATAGGGTTCCGCCAGCTTACGGCAAATAAGGAAATCCATTCCCCGGCTGATTTAAAAGGCGTCAAAATCCGCACTATGGTGGACCCGATTCAAATGAACTGCTGGGAAGCCTTCGGGGCCAGCGTGACGCCGGTGCCCTATGCGGAACTCTACACCGCTCTTCAGCAGAAACTGGTAGATGCCCAGGAGAATCCGCCCTCCAACATTGTTTCTTCCAAGATTTATGAGATGCAGAGCTACTGTATGAAGACGAACCATAATTTTACAACCACAATCATGGCTGCCAGTCCGGTATTCTGGAGTACGCTGTCGGAGGAGGACAAGGTATTTATCCAGGACCTTTGGAAGGAGACAGAGATGTATGTCCGTTCCCTGACCGAAGATTTATCTGATGGATTCTTCGACGAGATGCAGTCCAAGGGTACAACGGTGATTGAACTGACAACGGATGAACTCAAGGTATTCCAGGATGTGGCCAAGTCTGTGTGGCCCCAGGTAGAAGAACAGATGGGCTCAGAAGCTTACAATAAGCTGGTGGATTTTGTGCTGGATTACCAGGCAAAGAAATAAGCGGGGGGTAGATCGTATGAAAGATGGAAAGTTCGACCTGAAAACTTTTCTGGATAATATAGAGCTGTATATATCGGCTGTGTTATTCATAGCCCTTACCGTACTGCTTTTTGCAAACGTGTTCTGCCGGTATGCGCTGAAGCATTCTTTTGCATGGGTGGAGGAGGTTGCGACCATTGCCTTTGTGTGGATGATTTGGTTTGCCATGTCCGCGGCTGTCACCAAAAGAAAGCACCTGCGCATCGACTTTATACTTGAAATGGTTCCGTTTAAGGTGAAAAAGGCAATGCTTGTCATCTCCAATCTGGTCTTTGCTGCTTTTGATATATATTTGCTGTATATTGTCATGACCATTATCAGGAGACTTGGAAACAGCCAGACCACGCTGCTGAGGCTTCCCCAGCAGATGGTATACTCCATCATTCCTATCGGGCTGGTGCTCAGTGTCGTAAGAATCGCGCAGGATACCATAAAACTCATGCATGAGAATGAGGCCAATCTGGGCGCTTCCAAGCCTGCGATGGACCTTGATGAATGTGAGCGAATTTATCTGGAAAAGAAGGCGGCAAGGGAGGCGGCTGCTGTGAAGGGAGAGGTGAGATAGTGGCTACAGGTGTTATGTTTATTGTAATGTTTGGTCTCATGTTCCTTGGTGTGCCCATTGCAGTGGCAATGTTCATCAGTATGTTTGTACTGATAAATGTTGACCCGGTTACCACCAGTTCATTCATTGCCCAGACTACA
Organism: Enterocloster sp. 210928-DFI.2.20; assembly: GCF_020554465.1. Classification (NCBI taxonomy): domain Bacteria; kingdom Bacillati; phylum Bacillota; class Clostridia; order Lachnospirales; family Lachnospiraceae; genus Enterocloster; species Enterocloster sp. 210928-DFI.2.20. The sequence continues at coordinate 100,353 of NZ_JAJCHK010000015.1, read as the reverse complement.
TATGGAGGAGTTGCCAGCTTCACCAACCTGGCTCTGCCCTTTTTCATGATTTCGGGTACCATCATGGAAACAGGGGGTCTGTCCAAACGTCTGGTGAGTGCAGCCAATTCAATCATAGGCGGTGTTACAGGTTCCCTTGGAATGGTTACGGTCATAGCATGCATGTTCTTTGGCGCAGTGTCCGGTTCCGCACCGGCCACAGTGGCGGCCATTGGCGCCATCATGATACCTATGATGGTGCAGGAAGGGTACAGCAAGTATTATGCAACAGCTCTGGCATGCTGTGCTGGCGGTCTGGGAGTCATTGTGCCTCCCAGCTATCCTCTGGTACTCTACGGCGTCACCTGTAATCAGTCGGTAGGAGATTTGTTCATTGCCGGACTGCTCCCATCCTGCGTGGTGGGCGGAGTACTTATCCTTATCAATTATGTATACTGCAGGAAGCACCGCCTGAAGGGCGAGAACCATTTCCATATCAAATCAGCGGTCAGCGCCTGGTGGGACGCAAAGTGGGCGTTAATCATGCCGGTTATTATACTCGGTGGAATTTACGGAGGCTTCTTTACTGCGACGGAGGCAGCGGTGGTGGCTGTTGTGTACGGCATATTTATCGGATTCGTGGTATACCGGGAGTTGAAGATTGAGAAGCTCTGGGCCGTGTTCAGGGACAATGCGGCGTTTATAGCAGGCACCATGTTCATCATGTGTCCGGCAAAGGCAACCGGTTCTGTATTCGCGTATCTGAACATCAACCAGACCATTGCTGATTTCATGTTCAGTATCTCCAGCAATTATTATGTGGTTATGTTCATGATATTCATTATCATGTTTATTGTGGGAATGTTCATACAGACAACGCCGGCCATAATCATTCTGGCTCCCACCCTTTTATCCGTTGTAACCCAGGTGGGATGCGATCCCATTCACTTTGGTATCATCCTGGATTTGGCCCTGGCTATTGCATTTGTAACACCGCCTGTGGCAATCAACCTGTTTGTGGGTTCATCCCTGACAGGCATCAGTATAGACAAGATAACAAAGGCCGAAATGCCCCTTCTGTTTGGCCTGATAGCAGCATTTTTCGTGGTGGCATTTATTCCGGCCATTTCACTCCTGCTGCTTGGCAGGATATGATGGCGGGGATGATAACAGGGATGATAGCGGGGATGACGCGGGTGTGATGCAGGAGATAACGCGACGCAGGCGTTACGCAGACTATAGAGCCGGTCATCCCGGACAGACTGGAGAAATTAGACTAAGCATCAGGAGGAAACATGGATATCCTATATCTTTCCATAGTGTTTCTGGTAATCGTTGTGATTATATGGCTGAAAAAGCCGCTGTTTGTGGCAATGATAGGGGGGATAGCAGCTACCATTATTTTGTTCCGGGTCAATCTGAAGGACGCGGCGGTTGTTCTGGGAAGGCAGACAGTGGCTTGGGATACAATAGATGTGCTGCTGAGCTTCTATCTCATCATATTTCTCCAGCTTATGCTGGAGAAAAAAGGAAGGCTGACAAACGCGAAGGATTCATTTAACCGCCTGCTCAGGAACCGCAGAATGAATACCATTGTATCACCTGCAATTATGGGACTTCTTCCGTCTGCGGCAGTCATGACAATCTGCGCGGATATGGTAGACAGGACATGCGGGGAATACATGGATGATAAAAACAAGACGTTTGTATCCTGCTATTACAGACACATACCGGAAATGTTCCTTCCAACCTTTCCGGCGGTCCTCTTGGGACTTACACTTAGCGGACAGAATGCGGGGGTGTTTGTGCTGGCCATGATTCCTATGGTGGTGGCGGCATGTCTTGTGGTATATATTACACATTTAAAAGGAATACCCAGGGAAATGCCCCTGCTTGAAGAGACCATTGATAAGAAAGCGGAAATTATCAATCTGGTGAAAAACCTGTGGACCCTGATAGCTGTGCTCTTAATCATTATTATATTTAATCTTTCCGTGTGCATAGCCGCGCCCCTGGTAATTGCTTCCAATTATATATTTGATCATTTCAGCTTAAAAGATCTTCCGGATCTTATGGTGAGGTCTGCGGAACCCATATTATTGGGCAACATGTACCTGATAATGCTTTTTAAAGGCATATTGTCGTATACCGGCGTCATAGGGCTTCTGCCTGATTTTATAGGACAGTTTCCTATTTCCATGACAATGTCCTTCGGCCTGCTGTTCTTTATCGGCACAGTTATAAGCGGCTCCCAGACAATCATTGCTCTTTGCATGCCCATGGCGTTTTTGGCGTTTCCCCAGGGAGGGATTCCGTTTCTTGTCATGCTGATGAGTGTTGCGTGGGCTGCAATGCAGATATCTCCCACACACGTCTGCTCCTTTGTTGCGGCTGATTTTTACCACACCACACTGGGAGACATCGTTGTGAGGGCCCTTGGACCGGTCATTATATTTTCAATTATTGCATATGGTTACGGACTGCTGCTGGGGCAGATTTTCTATTAGCGGATTTATAAACAAAAGCTCATGATACAAGGAGGAAAAATATGAAAATAACAAGCGCGAAGTTATTCCTGGCCGAATACAACCGTTCTGAAACGCCTGAGTTTCCTAAAAAGAGTAAGGTGGTGGGAATCCGTATTTACACAGATGAAGGAATTTACGGGGACGGAGAGGTGGCGGGAATTCATGCAACCTACGGGGCCTTTGGCGTGATAAAGGATATGTGGCCTTTTATCTCGGGAAAAGACCCCTTTGACAATGAGGTGCTGTGGGACCAGCTGATGCTCAGAACCTTTTGGGGGCAAAACGGCGGTGCCTTCTGGTACAGCGCAGTCAGCGCCATTGATATCGCCCTGTGGGATATCAAGAGCAAGGCGCTAAATGTGCCGTTATATAAACTCCTGGGAGGAAAGCGGCGGGATAAGGTGCGCTGCTATGCCTCACAGCTGCAGTTTGGATGGGGGCCAATAGATTCCCCGGCCGTAACCGTACAGGATTATGTGGACAGGGCCAGGCTTGCCCTTCAGGATGGTTACGATGCCATTAAGATTGATTTCCTTAACTGGGATGAAAAGGGCAATATATTGAATGAGACCAACCGTCTGGGCCTGCTTCCTCCTGAGCTTGTACAGGTTTTCTCCGACCGTGTCCATGCTGTCAGGGAGGCCATAGGCCCCAAGGTTGACCTTATTATTGAAAACCACGCGGGAACCAATTCCAATTCGGCAATCCAGCTGTCGGCAGCAGTCCAGGACTGTAATATTTACTATTTTGAGGAGCCTAACACGCCGGTATTCTACAATAACAAATATGTAAAGGATAATGTGAAAATGCCGCTGGCCCATGGGGAGCGGGTGTTCGGCCGATGGGAATACATACGGTATTTCATGGATAATTCCATTCAGGTAATCCAGCCGGATATCGGCAATGCCGGCGGAATCACTGAAACAAAAAGAATCTGCGATATGGCGTATACCTTTGATGTGGGTGTTCAGATTCATACATGCGCGTCCCACCTGCTGACGCCGCCGTCTGTACAGCTTGAGGCATGTATACCTAATTTTGTCATTCACGAACAGCATATGCGCAGTATGAATCCTTCCAACCAGGAACTTACAGCAAAGGTAGTGATGCCGAAGAATGGGTATCTGGACGTGACGGACGATATTGGCATTGGAAACGAATGGTCTGACAAGGCGCTTGCATCGGAAGACCAGATAACACTTAATTAAAGGGGGAAATCAGAAGATGAAGATTACAAGTGTGGAATGCTATAAAGGAGCGTTCATAACGGTTAAGGTAAACACGGACGAGGGAATCAGCGGTTTTGGCGAGGCCGGGCTTTCCTACGGCAGCTGCCAGAACGCGGCGTGGGGAAACTGCCAGGATTTTGCCAAGATGGTCATTGGAATGGATCCCTTTGACACGGAAAAAATTTATGAACATCTCCACCGCCATACGTTCTGGGGCATGAACGGGGGCGTTACGGTATCTGCCGCTATGGCCGCCATCGACATTGCCTGTTGGGATATTAAGGGAAAGGCATTGGGGCTGCCTGTTTATAAGCTCCTTGGAGGAAAGACCCATGATTCCCTCCGGGCGTACGCCTCCCAGCTGCAGATGGGGTGGAGGACCCTTATTACAAAACTGGACCGGTCTGAGCTTCAGTTTGAACCGAAGGATTACTATGACGCTGTAAAGGATGCCATGGCGGACGGATACGATGCAGTTAAGATTGACCCGTGCTTTGCCGGATTATCAAGAGAGGATTTTAACCAGGCGTACTTAAAACGCGGCGACAATCTGAAGGGAGCTTATCCGGAAGCATTGAGGAAAATTGCGGTGGAGCGCATTGCGGCTGCCCGTGAGGCGGGAGGGGACGAGCTTGACATTATCATAGAGATCCATTCCACCCTTGACGCCAACACGGCCGTGATTTTAGGAAAATCCCTGGAGCCTTACCGCATCATGTACTATGAGGAACCTACCATGCCTTCCAATCCTGAGGTATTTAAGCATATCAAGCAGAAATGCGATATCCCCCTTGCAACCGGTGAGAGGAGCTATACGCGCTGGGGATTCAGGCAGTTCTTTGAGGACAGGACACTCAGCATCGCCCAGCCTGACCTGTGCAATACCGGCGGCATCACGGAAGTAAAGAAAATCTGCGATATGGCCAATGTATATGATATCGGCATCCAGCTTCACGTGTGCGGCGGCCCTATTGCCACGGCGGCCGCCCTCCATGTGGAGACCGTCATACCTAATTTTGTCATTCATGAGGAGCACTGCGCTAATTTCAAAACAGATTACCAGAAAGCGGGGAAATATGCCTGGGCTCCGGAAAACGGCAGATATGTGATGAATGAACGGCCCGGAATCGGCCAGGAGATGAGCGAGGAGGCCATGGCTTCCTATGCCAGGGTGGTGGTTGACTAGATTTTTGAAAGCAGGCGGTAAAACGCCTGCTTTTCCTTATGAAGGGCGGCAGTCTGCATGAGGGGAGAGCCGTCCGGACTTAAACAGGAATGGATTCCGGTACAGGCCGGCACAGATTCTGTTTTTCAGATGGTGCTTTTCCTCCCGGAATGTGATAAAATAACTAGAATATCGAACCAACATACAAAATTCCGGAGGTAACAGTATGAATAAGATGGAACATATAACCGTTGTGTATTTCAGCCCCACAGGCGGCACCAGGAAGGCCTGTCTCAATCTGGCTATGGAGATGGGGAAGAAGGTCAAGGATGTGGACCTTTGCAGCCTGGAGGGAGAGTATTCCTTTGGGCCGGAGGACACCGTGATTGTGGGCGTGCCCGTGTTCGGCGGCAGGATACCCGGATATGCGGCGGAAAAGCTTACATACCTGAAAGGCGGCGGGGCAGTGGCGCTGACTGCGGCAGTCTACGGCAACAGGGCCTTTGAGGATGCCCTTCTGGAACTGGATGACTGCTTAAAGACCCAGGGGTTCAGGATTGGGGCAGGGACAGCGCTGCTGGCAGAACATTCCATGGTACGGGATGTCGCGGCCGGCCGGCCGGATAATCAGGACCGGAAGGAAATGGCTGACTTTGGGGCCAGGATACTTGAAAAGCTGGAAGAGGAGGGCTGGCAGGAGCCTCAGGTGCCGGGAAACCGTCCTTACCGTGACTGGAAGCAGATGCCGGTGATTCCCCTTACCAACGCATCCTGCATATCCTGCGGGCTGTGCGCTGCCAGATGTCCTGTGCAGGCTATCCCTGTAAGCAATCCTTCCTCCACGGACCAGGCGCGCTGCATCCTCTGCATGCGCTGTATTTCCGTCTGTCCGGTGAAGGCCAGAAGCCTGCCTGAGCAGGCCTGTGCCATGCTGGAGCAGAAGCTTTCCCCTGTCAGGGATATCAGACGGGAAAATGAGCTGTTTTTATAATCCCCCCTATTGAATCCTGACGCATTTCAGATTATAATTTTAGGATGTAGTTGTAAAAGGATGGAAATATATGATGGGTGATGGAGCAGACAGGCTGGCTGTCATTGGTATGGGATGGATTGGGGCGTATATGGTTCCCTGCTACAGAAGCCTGCTGGGAGAAGGATATGAAAAGCGGATGTTTGCGGTGAAGGCCGGTTCCAGGGGGATTGAAGAGCTGAGGCACAGATACGGCTTTGAAATCATAGCGGGCAATTGCCTGGATAAGCTGAAGGAATATAAGCCCGGCATACTGGTGCTTTCCGTCAGGCCCCATGAGGTGGCGGGAGTGGCGGAGGATACCATAAAGCCCTATGTAAAGTACCGCAGGGAACAAGGGCTTGGAGGGCTGCTGCTGTTGTCCTTTGCTCCTAGTCCGCGTCCTGAATGGTATACCAGGATCCTGGGTGACGGTGTCAGGACCGTATGCATCCTGCCGGCCATGGAGACTGTGATCGGCGGCCTGGATGTGTATTCACTGGCTTTCAATAAGATTACATACGACCCCGGCTGTCCTCCCGGCAGGGAGCAGCTGGACGCGGTCAGACAGTTTCTCAAACCCCTAGGACAGGTATTTGAATGTACGCCGGATGAATCCCTGCGTCTGCTGTCCATGAGCATTACCTATCATATGCTGTACCTCTTATGTTTTGGGCTGGAACCGCATTATGGGGATGAGAGCGGTCAAGGCGGCTGCGCCCGGGCGGCCGGCATCCTGTATGCGCTGAACCGCAGAAGGCTGGGCCTTCCCGGTCTTATTACGCCTGCCGCAGCGCCGGACGGGCGACAGATGGACGGGCGACAGATGGACGGGCGACAGATGGGCGGGCAGCAGATGGACGGGCAGCAGATGGACAGGCTGGCCTGGCTGGAAAAGGGCTGGTATGAAGGCGCCCTGGCCTTTGCCCGCGAGGCGGGCGGGGAGGCCGGAAACAAAGCCGGACCATATGACGGCCGGGAAGGCGGAAACGGGAATGGGAATGAAACCAGAGCAGGAACGGCCGGGAACGCGGACATTATTGCCCCCAGGTCCTTTGAGCTGCATCTTCTTTCTTTGCAGCTGGAGACCAGAGAGTTCCTGGAAGCAAAGCTTAAGGACCACGCCACGCCGGGGGGCATGACGGAGGAAGCGGTCAGTGGATTCAGGCAGCTCTGGACAGGGAAGGACTGGATGGAAGGGGATGTGTCCATGGCCTATGATATATCCTACAGGCTGGCGGAACGGGTTTATAAAAAAGGGAAGGCATTGGAGAAAAGAAGATGAAGACGAAGAAAACCCTGAAAGAAACCGTGGTGGAGGGAATCTACCGGGAGATAGAAGAAGGCATCTATAAGCCTAACGATATCATCCATGAAGGGGAAATCATGGAAAAGTACGCCATGAGCAAATCACCGGTGCGGGAGGCCCTTATTGAGCTGTGCAAGGATAATGTCCTGAAAAGTATACCAAGGGTGGGCTATCAGGTGGTTCCTGTGACCCTGAAGGAGATACTGGATCTTCTGGAATTCAGAATTGATGTGGAGACAGGCAATCTGAGGCGGCTGTGCCAGAGAATTACCCCTGAGCAGATAGAAGATTTAAGACAGCTGGATACCATCACAAAGGATAACCATGAGAGGATGGTGGCCATTCATTGGAACCGGAACACGGATTTTCATTTGAAGCTCTGTGAGATGGGCGGGAACGGTTATATATGCGATGTGATTGCCGCAGCCCTTCAAAAATCCTGTTCGTATATTTCCCAATATTTCCAGACAGCCTGGAAAAAGAACGCAGAATCCAACAGCTTTTATCACAGGGAAATCATTGAAGCCCTGGTAAAACATGATACGGAGCGGGCTGTGGAAATGCTCCAGAAGGACATACTGAATGTGAAAGAGCAGATTCAGGAGAACTATTCCCTTTGAGAACAGGCCCCTGGATACGGGAAAATGCATAAATACTAAGGATGTAAGATTGATGCCGTCAATTTTACATCCTTTTTTTGAATAAAAATTGTATACAGCGTGAAAATAAACAAAAATTATGTCGGATGATAAAATTATTTTAATAAAATGGATAAAAAATATTTGACACGGCTTGTCGGCAGTGTTATAATCACGATTAGTAAGATTACTAATCACATCAGTGATATGATTAATGGAGGAGACAGCCATGACAAAAAAAGAGAGAGTGACAGCAGCTATCCGGGGAGAAGAAGTTGACAAGATACCCAGCGGATTTTCCCTGCATTTTCCTAAGGAATCAGCTTTTGGAGACGCGGCCGTAAAAGCCCATCTGAAATTTTTTGAGGAGTCTGATACAGACATCCTTAAAATCATGAATGAGAATCTGGTTCCCTATATGGGCGAGATTAACAATGGATCCGATTACAGCATGGTAAAAGAGATGACCATGGAGGACGGCTTCATGCAGGACCAGGTGGAGCTGGTTAAGAAGATTCTGGCCGGATGCGACAGGGATGCATTTATACTGGGCACACTTCACGGTATTACCGCATCATCCATCCATCCTCTGGAAAAGATGGACCCCAACTATACATACGACCAGGTAAGGGAGAAGCTCTGCCGCCTGCTGCGTGAGGATGAGGATACGGTTCTGGCAGGAATGAAGCGTATTGCGGACGTGATGTGCGAACTGGCAAGAACATACATTGAGCTGGGTGTGGATGGCGTGTATTATGCGGCTCTGGGCGGCGAGACCAGGTTCTTCACGGATGAGGAATTTGAGAAATGGATTAAGCCCTTTGACCTGCAGATTATGAAGGCCATCAAGGACGCGGGAGGATACTGTTTCCTCCACATCTGCAAGGACCAGCTGAACATGGACCGCTATAAGGATTACGGCCCCTACGCAGACGTGGTGAACTGGGGCGTATATGAAGCACCCTTCAGTTTAGAGGACGGACGGAAGATGTTTGCTGGAAAGACCATCATGGGCGGCCTTCCCAACCGCCACGGCGTACTGGTGGACGGACCGGCAGAGGCAGTGAAGGAAGAGACAAGGAAGGTCATCCGGGAATTCGGAAGAACTCATTTTATTCTGGGAGCTGACTGCACCCTTGCAACAGAGCAGGATATGGACCTTTTAAAGGCAGCCGTAGAGGCAGCCAGGGAATAATGTAACAGTGAATATCAAAAGGAGGAACAGAGAATGATGAAAAGAAAGTTAGCAATGGCACTTGCGGTATCCATGGTGGTGGGCTCCCTTGCAGCCTGCGGCGGCAAGACCGACCAGGCGGCCACAACCGCAGCGCCCAAGGCAGAGAATGCCCAGGGTGACCAGAGCGGGGCGGCAGACGGGGGCGCAGAGGCAGCGGACAGTGAAAAGACCGTATATCCCGCAGGAACCCTGGTGGTTTACGCCATGGGAAATCCCCAGTACAGACAGCAGTGGTTTGAGACATGGCTGGAGAACCACAAGGATATTGCGCCGGATGTGAAGATTGAGTTTGTCCAGACAGAGGGAACCGCGGACATCCGTGAGAAGATTACCATGACAGCACTGTCGGGAGCCACCGAGGATCTTCCCGACGCAGCTATGCTGGACCCTGTAACCATCATGGATTTGGCAGGCGCAGGCCTTTTAAAGGATGAGACTGAATATCTGACTCCTCTTCTGGATAAGATGGTAGATGGAGCCACCACAGACGCCACCATCGGCGGACGCATCTATGCGCTGCCGGATTCCGTAAGGCCCCAGGTGCTGTTTTACAACCAGGACATCTTTGACAAGTACGGCGTGGACGCAGAGCAGATGAATACCATGGAAGGCTACATAGAGGCAGGACGCCAGTTAAAGGAAAAGAGCAACGGGGAAGTTTATCTTTCCTACATCGACCCAACCAGCAAGACCTGGAGATACTGGGGCCGCAGGGGGCTTATGCCGTCAGCTGGCGCTAAAATCTGGGATGAGAACGGAGAAGTTGTAATCGGCAGCGACGAAGGAACACAGAAGGCATTAGGCGCCCTGGATACCATGAATTCCGAGGGACTTCTTTTAAAGACCACCATCATGGAGCCGGCTCTTTATGACGCCATCAACAAACAGCAGGTAGCTACTTTCTGCATCGGTGCTTTCTGGGATGAATTCATGAGAAAGAACTGCGAAGCCACCAAGGGACAGTGGAGAGTCATGTCAGCTCCTGCGTTTGAAGGCGTTGACAAGGCAGGCGCTCCTGTATCCCAGTACATGGCCATCATCGAGAAGGGCGACAATCCTTATTCAGAGCTGTTCCGCCAGATGTGGTATGATTTCACCTTTGACACCCAGGCAAAGGAAGTATGGGTCAATTCCATGGAAGAGCAGAACGCTCCTTATTCCAACCCAGTATCCAAGGAAATGCTGGAGGATCCATTCTGGAAAGAGCCATCTGACTTCTACGGCGGCCAGTCCTTCCGCGAGATGGAGGGCAAGTGCCTTGAGAACGGCGCCGCAAACCTGGTGGTAACACCTCAGGATGCAGAGGCAGATGAAATCATTTCTGCTGAGCTGGAGAAGTACGTGGCAGGCAACCAGTCCATGAGCGACGCTATCGCCAACATGGATAAGAACTTAAAAGCTAAGATCGGCAAGGCTGAAATCAGCCAGTAATGCAAAAAAGGCTCCCGCCCCGAGGAGGGAGCCTTTTATAAACCTTAAGGAGGAGGCAGCGAATGTTAAAAGCACTGAAAAAATACAGGGCTCCCTATTTGTTTATCATGCCCTTTTTTATCCTGTTTCTTGTATTTCAGCTGGTGCCCACCATATGGACATTCTACATCAGCCTGACAAACTGGAAGGGAATCGGGACTCCGGATTTCTGCGGATTTGACAATTACAGGAAAATGCTGATTGACGATATGTTCTGGGAATCCCTGGGCAACACAGTGGTCTACTGGCTCACCGGACTGGTATTCATTATCTGCTGTGCCCTGCTCATCGCGTCCCTGTTAAACAGCAGATACTTAAAAAGTAATTCCGCCAGGGCATTTTTCAAGACGGCTACCTTCCTTCCGAATATATGTGCAGCCATTGCCATGGGTCTTATTTTCCGAATGCTGTTTGATGAGAACGTGGGTCTGGTCAATGAGGTGGTGACAATATTCGGGGGCAGCAAGATCCCCTGGCTTACCAGCACCACATTTTCAAAGATACCTGTTATTATCCTGAATGTCTGGAGATATACACCATGGTTCACCATGATTCTCTTATCGGGACTGCTCAACATATCCAAGGATTACTATGAGGCAGCCACGGTGGACGGTGCCAACGGGTGGCAGCAGTTCTGGTTCATCACCCTGCCGTCCTTAAAGAATATCCTGTTTTTCTGTTCCGTGACACTGACAGTGGATATGTGGAAGCTGTTCAATGAATCCTATATCCTTCCGGGACCGGGAACCTCCAACTCATCCCTGTTCCAGTACATGTATGAGTCAGGCTTTAATGTATTCAACATGGGTTATGCATCGGCAATCGGCGTTATCCTGATTCTTATTCTGATTGTCATATCCATCATCCAGTTTGTGGTAAGACACAAGCAGGGCGAAATATAGAAGGAGGGAATAAAATGAACAGAAAGAAAAATGCGTCCACGGTCCTGGTATACGGCGTACTGATATTCATCACCCTTATCTGCCTGTTTCCCATTGTGTGGATGTGCCTGATTTCCATAAAGAGCACCAGTGAGAGCATCACGGGATTTAATTCCCTGATGGTGTCAAATCCCACCATGGCTAACTTTAAGCGTCTGTTTGAAATGATTCCTGTTGGACAGAATGCCTTCAACAGCGTGTTCACCACCATCATGGGAACCATTACCTCCCTGTTTTTCTGCGCCCTGGCAGGCTTTGCCTTTGCAAAATACAGGTTTCCGGGCAGGAAATTCCTGTTTTACTTTGTCATTGCCACCATGCTGGTGCCGCCGGAGGTGGGAAGTGTGCCTTTGTTCATCATCATGAAGAAGGTGGGACTGATTAACAGCCTGTGGTCCCTGGTAATCCCCAGGATTGCCACGGCAGTGGGTATCTTTTACATGAACCAGTATATAACTGATGTGCCGGATGAACTGGTGGAGGCGGCCAGGATTGACGGATGTTCCGACTTCGGCATCTTCACCAAAATCATTCTTCCGGTTATCAAGCCGGCCATGGCGTCCTGGGGAGCCATCACCCTGATTGCCAGATGGAACGATTTCTTCTGGCCTCTGCTCTACTTAAGGAAGCAGGCAAAATACACGCTGATGGTGACGATATCACTGCTGCCGGTCAGCGAGGGATTATCCACCCCGTGGCCCGTTATACTGGCAGGCACCACCCTGGTTATCATACCTATCATCATTCTGTACCTGATTCTGGAGAAGTTCCAGAAGGCCGGTATGATGGAAGGCGCTGTTAAGGGATAAGTGCATCTTAAAAGGGACATATATAAAAGCACATATATAAAAGTACATTGACAATCCAATGTTTTTTGCCTATGATTATGGCATAAGCAAAGACAGGAAAAGCAACAGCATTTTCAGGAATATTGCATAGGCAGTAAGCCTGGACGGACAGCGAGTCGCTGCCCGGAGTGAAAAGCAGAGGGATAAGTCCGCAAGCTGCGCCGTGGTACATCCGCACATTTCATGTGCCCGCCGCTTTGCGGCCCGGTACCCCTATGCATCTTACGGTATCCGGATACGTGTTGCTTCTCCTGTCTTTGTTTTTGTAATAACTGTTTGATTTGTCAGGAACTAATTCGGAAATTGATCTGTGAAATGATCTGGAAAATGACCCGGAAAATGACCCGGAGAATCGGCATGGGTTCCAGGAGGTAAGAGATATGGCCCGGACGGATTTGTGGAAATATTGCAGCGCTGAGCAGTGCAGGGAGATGATGCTTTCCTTCCGGCTGATAGGGGCCGGGGACTGGTCTCCTGAAAAAATAATGGGCTGTCTCTATGCCCTCAGCAATCACGCGGAAAAACATTACCAAAGGGTGAACATTCCCAAGAGAAGCGGCGGCTTCAGGACCCTGCTGGTGCCGGATCCCCTTCTGAAAAATGTGCAGAGGAATCTGCTTCATCATGTGCTGGACGGATTTACAGTGTCCGACAGCGCGGCGGCTTACAGGAAGGGGGCTTCGGTGGCTGCCAACGCAGGGAAGCATCAGGGCAGGAAGATTGTCATGAAGATGGATATTGAGGATTTTTTTGGGAGCATCACCTTTCCCATGGTGCTGCATCACGCATTTCCGGCAGCCTATTTTCCACCGGCAGTGGGTGTCATGCTGGCCTCCCTTTGCTGCTGCCATGACCGTCTGCCCCAGGGAGCGCCTACGTCTCCGGCCATCTCCAATCTGGTGATGAAGCCCTTCGATGAGTATATGGAAGCCTGGTGCGGGGAACGGGAAATTGTATACAGCAGGTATTGCGATGACATGACATTTTCAGGTGTTTTTGATGGTTCTGAGGTGAAGGGAAAGGTATACGGTTTTCTCAGGTCCATGGGATTTGAGCCTAATCTGAGGAAAACCCGGATTCTGACCAGGGGAACCAGGCAGGTGGTGACCGGCCTGGTGGTGAATGAACGGGTCCGGGTTCCCGCCCCCTACAGAAGACGTCTGCGGCAGGAGATTTATTACTGCATGAAATATGGGGCAAAGGAGCATCTGACGCGTACCGGAAGGCAGGCATACCTGAATGATGGGGATGGGGGAACCAGACGGTATCTGGAGTCTCTGCTGGGCAAGACGGCCTATGTGCTGCTGGCCTCAGGGAATGGGGATGCCTGGTTCCGGGAAGCCCAGGTGAGACTTAGGGAGATGCTGGGGCAGGATATGTGTCTTTAACCGCTGTCAGCCTAAGATATTAGTTTATCAAATTTCTTTTCCGACAGTATCTCATGGGTTAAGAGTTCTCCATCGCGAAACAGTGAGAATGTTGTAAAGGGAGCCGGTGCGTTTTGGGCGTCCTCTCTTGTCTGTATATGCACGGTTTGAAGCTCCACATTTCTTTCTTTGGCTGTTTTTTCCAGAAGCGGCACATATTTTGCCGTAAAGGGACATTGGCTGGTGTAGTACAGGACCAGGCCCTTTGGCATGTCCTCACGGTTTTTAGCCGTATGTCTGAAACATGGTTTGTCAGCATTTCTGTCAAAGGCCAGATACATCAGTTCAAAATAGGGGCCTGCCGCGTCTGCGGTTTCAAACCCTTTATATTTCAGATATTCAGGGTCGGAAAGATATCCCATTTTTTTCTTTGAGGATAAGATAACAAGTCCTTTTTTACCTTTTTCCTTACTGTCCCGGATACATTCGTCCAGCAAAAGCGTTGAGTAGCCAAGTCCCTTAAACTGTCCGGATACCCACAGGCAGTTGATATACATATACCCGTCCGCTTCTATCGGCGCCCAGGCGTATTCAGCGGGAATATACTCAATAAAGCACTTTCCCCTCACATTGCATTTTAAGAATACAAGTCCCTCGTCAAGTCTTTCTTTGAGCCAGGCTTTTTTTGTCATGACCTGAATGTCTTTGTTGTTTGATATCGCACAACAGATATGTTCCTGTTCAAGGTTGCCGTGTGTTATTTTGATAAGCTCCATTTCCTTATTCCTCCGTATCGTATGCCTGTATCATAGGGCCTGGCCTGATGGGCGGTTTCTATGGCTCATCATGTGCCGGCTCCCTGAATTTAGTGATTCGACAGATTGGTCCTTCAGGGCCTTTTTCTATAAGGATAGAACATTGAATATGACAACAGTATGTCATGTTCTTTCGTTAAGGGAATATATAATATTGAGCGAAATACTGGCGCGGATGTCTGCTGAGGGGCCGGGATCATGCTGTGGCAGCATGCTTCCGGCCCCAGTGATTTTTGCAGCGGAGAGATTTTGACGGAAGAGTCCTACACCCCCTGTATAACCGGCTGTATCTGCCTGCCCTCCAGGGCCTCCTTAAGGGTATCCTCTATGAGTCCGGTATGGGCAATCATGGAGGTAGGCTTTTTCACCGGATCATCCTGGCCAAAGGGAACAAAGTAAATGTTCTTCATGTTGAACAGCAGGCCGATGTTCTTAAGGTTGATGCCAAGGGCATCGTTGGTGGATACGGATATCACCAGCGGCCTGCCGTTTCGCAGATGTGCTTTTGCAGCCATAAGGACCGGAGTGTCCGTGATTCCGTTTGCCAGCTTTGCCAGGGTGTTACCGGTGCAGGGAGCGATGAGGAGGACATCCAGGTACCCCTTTGGACCAATGGGTTCGGCCTCCTCGATTTTCAGTATTGGCTTCATTTCCGTGATGGATGTGATCCGGTCCATAAACTGGCCGGTATCCCCGAAACGGGAGTCCGTGGACTGGACGCTTCCAGAGAAGACGGGGTGCAGGATGGCCCCTGTCTCCTTCAGATGCCTGATTTCCTGTTCTATTTTTGCAAAGGTGCAAAAAGACCCGGTGACGGCCAGGCCTACATGTTTTCCTTTTAATTCCATAGTATTCTCCTTATTCCTTACTGAGTCTGTGAATCCCGGATATGCTCCATGACGGCCTCATAAAGAATCAGGGCAGAGGAGAGGGGTGAGCAGCGGCCGGGAAGTCCGGGACATAATCTGGCCCGTATATTCCGGCGTTCAAGGGCTTGGAAATCCACCCCTCCCGGCGCGGAGGCAATGTCGATGACAGCCGCATTTTCCTGAACCTGATTTGCCAGGGCAGCGTCCAGTACCAGGGACGGTATGGTGTTGAATATAAAGTCAGATTCTCCTATGACGGCGCCCAGTTCCTTTAACAGGCAGGTATCGTATCCCATACAATGGGCCGGGACCAGCCGGGAGGCATTGCGGCCCGCCACGGTTACGCGGGCTCCCATGCCCTTTAGCCGGTCGGCCAGAATGGCGGCGCATCTGCCGTACCCGGTTACCAGGCAGCGGCTTCTGTAAAGATTTACCGGACTTAAGGATATGGCCTCTGCCACGGCACCCTCTGCGGTGGCAACCGCATTTTTCCATGCCACGTCCTCCATCTTCATGAAATCATGGCAGGGAATGGAAAGAAGGTCACAGCGCTCCCTGACAGCGGAAGGGATATTCCCTCCAAAGAGTATATGGGTGTTTTTCAGGCAGGCCGTGAAGGTCTGTATTTCCAGGCCGGGCAGGCTGTTTTCTGAGAAAATGGTTTTACCGTCCTTGGTAAAGGGAACGGGGCAGAGGATGATATGGGAATCTTCCATGGCTTCCCTGAGAGAGAAGGGGGAAGAGGGTCTGTCATAGTAAAAGCAGGTACTGGCACCGGACTGACTGAGAAGCCGGTTCAGGCAAACCTGCCTGGAGTCTCCGCCCAGTATGAGGAATTGATGCATGGATACTCTCCTTATGAGATTGGATTCATATTGTCACTATATGACAGAAGGAAATAATTGGTACCATAAAGACGGGTTTGTCATATTTTCATAGTATAATGATTGAATCGGGGGACTGATGTTTATGAGTCACAGTATTTTTGAGGGCAGCGCTGCGGCAGTGGTGACGCCCATGAACGGATATGGAAATCTTGATTTTGATGCCTTTGGAAGGCTTTTAGAATGGATGATAAGGGAAGGCACGGACGCTGTGGTGGTGAACGGTACCACAGGGGAGTCGGCCACCCTGGACGACAAGGAAAAAATGGCTGTTATCCGCTACGCCGTAAGACAGGTGGACGGCAGGATTCCGGTGATTGCGGGTACGGGGAGCAACTGTACGGAGCATGCGGTGGAGCTGTCCAGAAAGGCCCAGGAGCTGGGGGCGGATGCCCTGCTGCAGGTGACTCCCTATTACAACAAGGCATCCCAGGAGGGGCTGGTGCGCCATTTTACCCAGGTGGCGGACCATGTGAGCATACCCATCCTTTTATACAATGTGCCCAGCCGTACCGGGGTAACCATACAGCCGGAAACCTACAGGATTTTGTCGGAGCATCCCAATATACGGGGGACAAAGGAGGCCAGCGGCAACCTGTCCCTGATTGCCAGGACAGCAGCCCTGTGCGGGCAGGGATTTGACATTTATTCAGGCAATGATGACCAGACCGTACCCATCATGTCTCTGGGCGGCAAGGGTGTAGTGTCGGTGCTGGCCAATATCATGCCGAAAGAGACACATAAGATGTGCCGTCTGTACCTGGATGGGGATGTGAAGGAGAGCAGACGGATGCAGCTTCAGCTTCTGGAAATCATGGAAGCCCTGTTCTGGGATGTAAACCCCATACCAGTGAAGACGGCCCTTGGCCTGATGGGGGTCTGCGGGGATGACCTGCGCCTTCCGCTGACACCTATGGAGCCGGAGCAGAGGGAGAGACTGGCAGAGGTTATGAAACGGCAGGGAATCAGCCTGAAAAAAGAATTGCATAATCAGACAAATCTGCTATAATAAAGGGAGTGAAAGAATAGCAGTTTGGAGCTTTATGCACAGAGAATCAAAAGCCGGCGATTGCCCGGCTTTTATCTTTGAGGACGTTATTCTTAAAAAAACATAACCATTCAAAAAAGGGGGCATATCATTGGACCAGAATCAGCTTCACTATGGGATATCACTGAAATTATATTTTGAAAATAAGGCATTCGGACCCGGCATGTCGGTACTGCTGAGGGGAGTGGAATCCACCGGTTCCCTCCAGGGGGCGGCCCAGGCCATGAACATGGCTTACAGCAAAGCTTGGAAGATGTTAAAGGAGTCAGAAAAGGCATGGGGGTTCATGCTGACGGAGCGGGAGACAGGAGGAAGGGACGGAGGCGGCTCCACCCTTACGCCTCAGGCAGTCCGGCTTCTGGAGGCATACGACGCCTTCATGGCAGAGACAAGGCAGGAACTGGACCGGTTATTTGAACAGCACTTTTCACAGGAATGGGTGGAAGAGCTGAAGCAGTCAGCTGAACAGGCAGACGAATAATTAAAGATGGAAGGAAATGGATGTAAAATGACGGAACGTGCAAAACAACTGGTAATTGTAAGAGGCGGCGGTGATATTGCCACCGGTACCATCCACAGGCTTTACCGCTGCGGATACCCGGTGCTGGTGCTGGAGTCGGGATACCCCTCGGCAATCCGCAGATGCGTGGCCTTTTCCGAAGCAGTATATGACGGTACGTCTGAGGTGGAGGGAATTACCTGTATCAAGGCTTCCGGCTATAAGGAAGCCTGCGCCATCATGGAGCAGGGAGCAGTGCCCGTCATGATTGACGAGAACTGCGCAGTGCTTGAAAAAGTGCGTCCCTGGGCTCTGGTGGATGCCATACTGGCCAAGAAGAACCTGGGGACCACAAGGGACATGGCGGATAAGACCATCGGCCTCGGGCCGGGCTTCACAGCCGGTCAGGATGTGGACCTTGTGATAGAGACCATGAGAGGCCACAATCTGGGACGCATCATTGGAAACGGAAGCGCTGCCCCCAATACCGGAATTCCCGGAGTCATCGGCGGCTATGGGGCAGAGCGGGTCATCCATGCCCCGGCCAAGGGGATTTTCTTTGGCAAGGCCCTGATTGGGGACATGGTGGAGCAGGGCCAGGCCATTGGAGTCATTGTGACCGGACAGGGCGAGGTCACGGTGGAAGCTTCCCTGACAGGGCTTTTGAGGGGTATCATAAAAGACGGGTATCCGGTAGTGAAGGGATTTAAGATCGCTGACATTGATCCCAGAAAAAGTGAATATGAAAACTGCTTCACCATATCGGACAAGGCCAGATGCATCGCAGGCTCCGTGGTGGAGGGCTTACATATGCTGGAGGTGAAGCAGGGGTATTGATTGAAAAGCCTATAGGGCACAGACCGCGCATTTTTCTTCCAGGATTTCAGTGAGGGCTGTGCCGCTGCTGGTATGGCAGCGGACGATCTCCGTGCCGTTTCCCACCTCGTCCAGGGCGCAGCGTATCATTTTGTGGGACACAGTGTTGGTAAACAGGACCAGCAGGTCAGGACTGCCAATCTGTTTATCCAGGCTGGCGCTCATCTGGGTAAATACCTTTGCCTTACATTTGTAATTCCTGCAAATCTTCTTATATTGGCTTACCATGCGGTCATGGCCTCCGATAATGACAACGCTCATGTAAAATCCTCCTTTTTCGGTGTCCAGGTGGTTAGTTAGAACTAACTGTGTAATGACATAATACAATAATTTTGTAAAATTGTCCAGCCCTTTACATGAGAAAGTTTATCATGTTACCGGGGTATATTTTGCGTTGTTTCGGCAGCAGGACTTTGAAATGATTCTGAAAACCCACCGAAGGAATGCCGCCGGCCGGAGTGCCGGAACCTTTGCCGGCTTACGTGCCGGATACCTTTGTCGGATGCCTGCATTTTACAAATAGGGAAAAGTGTGATATACTATATAGATACCCCGTTAACACTTGAACAGTATCTGTTCGGAAAGGTGGGAATTTGTTTAAAAAAGGAGAATATATTCTCTATGGAACTGTAGGCGTATGCCAGGTGGAAGGCATATCGAAACCTGACTTCTCTAATAATGACAAGGTGTATTACAGCCTTGTACCGAAGTTTGACCAGGATACCACCATCTATATACCGGTGGACAGCCCAAAGGTAAAGATGAGGGAAATCATGACCAGGCAGGAAGCAGAGCAGTTCATACTGGCCCTGCCGTCTGTTGAGGGAAAGCAGTATGCAAACGACAAGGAAAGACCCCAGGCGTACAGGCAGATCCTTGAGTCCGGCGATTGTACTCAACTGGCATCTATGATTAAGGAGATATCAGAGATGGAGCAGAACCGCAGGGGAAAGGGAAAGCCCTTGTCCATCCGTGAGCGGGACGGCGTAAAGAGCGCCCGGAAGCTGCTGTTTGGAGAACTGGCCACTGCCCTGGATATCTGCCCGGAGGAGATACCGGACTATATTACCAGCCAGATTGGTGAAGCGTGATAAAACTGTGAAACATTTAACTATTTTATTTTAATCTGAACTGTGGTAAAATCTTGAGTTGGAAGAATCAGATTTATCAGATTCCTAACTTGGGAAAGGCGGCAGGAGAGATGGAAAAGAGTATGGGTACCCGTGGACAGATGTCGGAGGCTGTGTCAACGGGTATTTTTTTGACTTTATCCGGAGGGTTCCAGGATGCTTATACGTATTACTGCAGGGGAAATGTGTTTGCCAATGCACAGACAGGCAATATCGTTCTCATGGGAAGCCATTTGGCTGCCAGGGAGTGGAACCTGGCTGTGCGGTATCTGGCTCCTGTTCTGGCCTTTGCCTGCGGCGTGTATATGGCGGAGCATGTAAAACGGCTTCACCGGCAGGACAGAAGGTTCCATTGGAGGCAGCTGATTGTGGCTATTGAGATCATTTTGCTTTTTGTGGTGGGATTCCTGCCCCAGGATATGAATATGGCAGCCAATATCATTGTCTCATTTGTATGCGCCCTTCAGGTCAATGCCTTCAGGAAAATCAAGGGAAGCCCCTATGCCACCACCATGTGTATCGGAAATCTGCGCAGCGCCACGGAAAACCTGTACTGGTACCGCCATACGGGCAAAAAGGACCATCGGGATAAATGTATCCGCTACTATGGAGTCATCGGCATATTTGCAGTGGGTGCCGTCATGGGCAGTGTACTTACAGCCTATCTCAGGGAGCGCACCATATGGGTCAGCTGCGGGCTTCTGCTGGTCAGCTTCCTGATCATGTTTGTGAAAGAAGATATAGAAGGCGGGCGCAGGTAGAAGCTCCCTTGTAAAGAAATGGAGATATATGGAAAATAATCAAAAAACGGAACCGGACCGCTGTTTTGGCGGCTACGGTTTATCCGGTGAAATCACGGAGACGCTGGCGCTGTTAGGGTATGAACATCCCACCAGAGTGCAGGAGGAGGTGCTGCCTCATGTGCTGGCAGGCAGGAATGTGGTGGTGCGGTCCCAGACAGGAACAGGCAAGACGGCTGCCTTTGCCATTCCTGTCTGCGAACAGATAGTCTGGGAGGAAAACCTGCCCCAGGCTCTGGTGCTGGAGCCAAGCAGGGAGTTGGCCGTGCAGGTCAGCCAGGAGATATTCAGGATTGGCAGGAAAAAACGGCTGAAGGTACCGGCTGTGTTCGGCGGCTTTCCCATTGACAAGCAGATACAGACACTGCGCCAGAAAACCCATATTGTGGTGGGGACACCGGGGCGTGTCATGGACCATGTGCGCAGGGGGAGCCTGAAGCTGACAGGGGTGAGATACCTGGTGATTGACGAGGCGGATCTGATGCTTGATATGGGGTTCATGGACGAGGTCAGGCAGATTGTGGGGCTCCTTCCTGAGAAACGGCAGACCCTTCTTTTTTCAGCCACCCTGGATGAGGATGTGAAGAACCTGGCAGAGGAAACGGTAAAGGATGCGGTTTCCGTTTTCCTGGAACAGGAGGGGGAGACGCCCCTTCCCATCCGGCAGTCAGTGTACGGCGTCGCACAGGACCAGAAGTATACGGCATTCAAGCGCGTTCTCATGAAGGAAAACCCGGAGCGCGCCATGATATTCTGCGGTACCAGGGAAATGGTCCAGGTGTTATTCCAGAAGCTGAGAAGAGACAGGATATTCTGCGGCATGATCCACGGTGATATGGAGCAGAAGGAACGGCTTAAAAATGTGGATGCATTCAGGCGGGGAGGGTTCCGGTACCTGATTGCCACGGATGTGGCCGCAAGGGGAATTGATTTTGAGGACGTGGGCCTGGTGGTGAACTACGATTTTCCCATGGGAAGGGAGACTTATGTGCACCGGATTGGACGTACCGGGAGAAATGGAAAGGCAGGCAGAGCGGCCAGCCTGGTGACTGAGGATGAGATAAAGACGCTTCACAAGGCGGAGGCGTATGTGGGAGTGCCGCTTCCGGTTCTTCCCTGTCCGGAGACAGAGGAAGAGGAGGAAAAGGCTTTCTGGGCCCTCCAGAGAAAGAAGCCGGTACCCGGCCCCCATAAGGGGGAGAAGCTGGACCGGTCCATTACCAGACTGTCCATCGGGGGCGGCCGTAAATCCAAGATGAGGTCCGGCGATATCGTGGGCGCTGTGTGCAGCATAGAGGGCGTGGATGCGGAGGACATAGGAATCATAGATATCAGGGAAAGCCTCACCTTTGTGGAGATATTGAACCGCAAAGGCTCTCAGGTTCTGGCAGGCCTTCAGGACAGGACCATCAAGGGGAAAATCAGGAAGGTGAGAATTACTTCGCAGAATAATGGAGTATAGTATTCTGCGCGTTTCACTGTCATTTCAAGCAGATGGTTTCCATATCCGTTATGGCCAGGCTGCCGGTATCCGCAGGAGATACCGGCAGCCTGGCCATTCGTTTATTTATTGCAGCTGTTTTTTTGCATTTCCCATTCCCCAGGATGTACGCGTGAAACAGAGACAAAAGGTGTAAC
This sequence comes from Enterocloster sp. 210928-DFI.2.20, assembly GCF_020554465.1. Lineage (NCBI taxonomy): Bacteria > Bacillati > Bacillota > Clostridia > Lachnospirales > Lachnospiraceae > Enterocloster > Enterocloster sp. 210928-DFI.2.20. The sequence goes on along the minus strand of NZ_JAJCHK010000015.1, from coordinate 78,074 downwards.
AATTGCAACATCTGTGATATACACTTCTGGCAAGCGGAAGCGTTTCCTTCTACAATTATGATACAGGGAGAACGTAACAATTAGCAGGCAATAAAAAGAAGTGTAAGGAGGAAAACGTAAATGGTATTACCTCAATTCGAGTATCTTGCTCCTAAGACCATCGGGGAGGCGTGCAATCTGTTCCTTGAGCTTGGAAGCACAGCCAGGGTTATGGCAGGCGCAACGGATCTGATTCCGCCAATGAAAGACAAGGTTATATCACCAGAGTATATCATTGACCTTAAGAAAATTCCAGGTTTGGATTATCTGGAATACGATGACAGGGAAGGTTTAAAAATAGGGGCGCTGACAACACTGCGTACCATAGAGACATCTCCTCTGGTTAAAGAAAAGAATCCGGCAGTGGCTCATGCCGCCAAGGTAGTGGCATCCACACAAATCAGGACAAAGGGCACCATGGCAGGCAATATCTGCAATGCGTCCCCATCCTGCGATACAGCCCCCAATCTTCTGGCTCAGGGAGCTAAGATATTGGTACAGGGTCCCAACAAGGACCGGGTCATTCAAATCGAAGACTTTTTCCTGGGTGTCAAAAAGACTTCCCTGGAGCCGGGAGAAATCGTGACAGGCATCGTGATTCCGCCGCTGGCTGAGAATGAGAGGGCTGCATACATAAAACACGCGGTCAGAAAGGCGATGGACCTGGCCATCATCGGCGTCGCAGTCAAGATTAAGGTGGAAGACGGCGTCTGCACAGACGCCAGGATTGCCCTGGGCGCGGTTGCGGCCACGCCGGTACGGGCGCCCGGGGCGGAGGAAGCCCTGATTGGCAAAGAACTTACCGATGAAGTGATTGTGAAGGCATCGGAGGAAGCAATGAATTCCTGTCATCCAATCTCTGATATCCGCGCATCGGCCGAATACAGGAAGGATATGATCCGTGTGTTTACAAAACGTGCCATTAAGCAGGCCATGGAATGCTCATAACTAGGAGGGAGACAGGAATGAAACATAGTATAAGTTTAATCATCAACGGAGATCCGGTTGATGCTATTGTGAAGGATAACCTGACGCTTCTGGATTTTCTTCGTGACCAGTTGTTTCTGACAGGCACGAAAAAGGGGTGTGAGGAAGGGGAGTGTGGCGCCTGTACCGTGATGCTTGACGGTAAGCCGGTTAACTCCTGCTGTACCCTGGCCGTGGAGTGCGACGGCCATGAGATCATAACCGTGGAGGGGATTGCCAGGGAGGGGATGCTTCATCCCATTCAGAAGCAGTTTATAGAGAAGTGGGCCATGCAGTGCGGCTACTGTACTCCGGGTATGATTATGTCCGCCAAAGCTCTTCTGGATGTGAATAAACATCCTACGGAACTGGAAATCCGGGAAGCCATTGAGGGCAATCTGTGCCGCTGCACCGGTTATGCAAAGATTGTGGAGGCAATCCAGGCAGCCGCTGCGCAGATGAACTGGGAGGAGGAAGCAAAGAATGCATAAAGACTGTGACAAACATTATTTTAAAAAACCAGAATTTTACCGTCTGACCGGCGAGAACAATTATGTCAGGATTGACGCTGAAGACAAGGTAACAGGACACGGCCAGTATGTAGGTGACATCATGTTTCCGGATATGCTTACCGGAAAAATGGTCAGAAGCCCTTATGCATCTGCAAAAATCCTGTCCATTGACACCAGCGAGGCAGAGAAGCTTCCAGGTGTAAAGTGCATCCTCACTGCCAGGGACTTTGAGTGGAAGTCCCTGGTGGGAAATGGAGAATTTGCAGCTGAGTTCGCGGACAAGGAAGTATTGTGTTCTGAGAAGGTGCGCCAGGTTGGTGACGATGTGGCAGCCGTGGCAGCCGTGGATGAGGAAACCGCCCAGCGGGCCGCGGATCTGATTAAGGTAGAGTACCAGGTGCTTCCGGGGGTGTTTGACCCCTTTGAGGCAATGGAGGAGAATGCCCCCGAGGTAAACTGGGAAGGCAAAGGCATACACAATATCGGCATGCAGTCCGTGATGAAGGCGGGCACGGATATTGATGAGGAATTTGACCGCGCATCCTATGTGCAGCACAGGGATTACAAGACCCACCGTATGGTACATGCGGCCATGGAGCCCCACGGCGCAGTGGCTACCTACAGGAATGGGACCTACACCATCTGGATGTCCACCCAGATGTCCTTTGTGGACCAGTTCTGGTATGCCCGCTGCCTTGGCGTTGGAGAGAACCAGGTGCGGGTAATCAAGCCTCTTGTGGGCGGCGGTTTCGGCGGCAAGCTGGATTCCTATTCCTTTGGTCTTTGCGCTGCCAAGATGGCGGAGATGACCGGACGCCCGGTACGCATGATTCTGTCCCGCGAAGAAGTATTCCAGACCACGCGCAACCGCCACCCCATTTACATGCATATTGACACTGCCTTTGGGACAGACGGTAAGCTGCTGGCAAAGAAATGCTACCATGTGCTGGACGGCGGGCCTTACGGCGGGTCCGGTGTTGCGGCCTGCGCCCAGTCCACATTGTGGGCCAACTTCCCTTACAAGATGAATTCCGTGGATTTCCTGGCAAGGCGTGTGTATACCAATAACCCTTCTGCAGGAGCCATGAGAGGATATACGGCATGCCAGGTGCATTTTGCCCATGACCTGAACATGCAGTTCGCGGCTGACCAGATGGGCATTGACCCGGTTGAGTTCCGCAAGATAAGCGCGGCAGACCCCGGATACGTGGCTCCGGCCGGACTGGCAATCACCAGCTGCGCATACAAGGAGACACTGGATACGGCTGCAAAGGAAATTGGCTGGTATGAGAAGAAGGATAAGCTGAAAAAGGGAGAGGGCATTGGTTTTGCGGGCACCGGCTTTGTATCGGGCACCGGATTCGCGGTGCTGGAAGCGCCCAACCAGAGCTCTGCGTGCGTGACCCTGCGCATGAACAAGCGGGGCATGGCCACCCTGTACATCGGCTCCCACGACATAGGACAGGGTTCCGATACGGTTATGACGGCCATTGTGGCCGAGGAACTGGGGCTTCCCATGGATATGGTCAAGACCTTTATGTCCGACACCTTCCTGACGCCCTGGGATTCCGGCTCTTACGGCAGCCGTGTTACCTTCCTGGCCGGCAATGCGGCCCGCCGCGCTGCCGTGGATGCAAAACGCCAGCTGTTTGAGGTCATTGCGCCTATGTGGGGTGTGATGCCGGAGACATTAGAGTGTCTGGACGGAAAGGTAATCAGCAAGGAGAAGGCAGAGTATCAGATGTCCATTGGAGACGCCATGTTCAAGTATATGACGGTCAAGGGCGGCGATGAACTGATTGGCGTGGGATCCTACTACCACCGTACCGACAATTCACAGTACAACGGCAACAATACCACCAACTACGCGCCTGCATACAGCTTCTCCACCGGAGCAGCCCATCTGACTGTGGACGAGGAGACCGGCGTCCTGGATATTGATGAATTTGTATTTGCCCATGACTGCGGCCGCGCACTGAATAAAAGGGCCGTGGAAGGCCAGCTGGAGGGATCCATCGGCATGGGCCTGGGCTATGCTGTCTATGAGCACAATGTAACCAGGGAAGGAAAGATTCTCAATCCCAACTTCCGCGATTACCGGCTGCCCACTGCCCTTGATATGCCGAAGATGCGCACCTTTTACGACTTTACACCGGACGAGGAAGGACCTCTGGGCGCAAAGGAAGCTGGCGAGGGCTCCGCAGCACCTGTGGCGCCTGCCATTGCCAATGCGGTCAACATGGCAACCGGAGTGTACTTCACAGAGCTGCCTCTGGACCCGGAGCATATCTGGAGAGCGCTGCACGGCATGAAGGATGACAGGAATTCAAAATAAGTGCGTTCAGCGGATGATCAGATGAAACCAGGAAGGCGGCTTCATGCCGCCTTCTTTCAAAATGGAAAGGAGGCTGCCATTATGGGCCGTCAATTAAAGAAAATGCGCCTGCCGAACGGCGTGGTAGCGGAGGAAAGGGCCTGCGGCGATTATGTCTGTAAGTATTGCGGGGGCAAAGCCACTGCCTGTAATTTCGTGGCTGATATGTGCCTTCAGGTATACGCCCGCCATCAGGGCATGTGCGGGGCTTATATTGAGACTGAGAAGTATGTGGGGTATGTCACGGATTGCAGCACCTGCCATTACCAGGGCATATCCGGGGAGTGCAGGTATGAAGGCAGGGCTGCCATGGGGCAGGGTGTCTGATTGAATGGGAATAGAGATAAGATTTGGATGATGCGGGCTTCCGGGAACAGGAGGCCCGTATTTGTTTGGCCGCAGGATCAAAATGAATGTGAATCAAGGTTGCATTTAAATTACAGTTGTAATATGCTGGTAGCAGATAGTTTTAAACATGCAGTAAGGACCAGGAGGGAAAAGAATGGACAGAGTATCACAGGCTGTAAAGGAGCTGGTTGAGGAGATACAGAGAATGCCGGAAGCGCCGGACCCGGCAGAGACGGACAGGCATGCATTTACCCTGCTGCTCAGCGGGATTGCCGCATGCCGCAGGGCGCCGGGGATACCGTGCCACATGGGGTACCGGACCCTTTACCGGTGTGGGGATGAACCGGCGTCAGAGGAGCTGAAGGCCCATCTGTTCCGGCTCTATGGTATCTATGACAGGGAAAGCCTTGAAAAGGTCTGTATGGAGCAGTTTACCTCGGGCAGGGAGTATGAGCAGTTTATGACCTTCTGGTGCGATGCGCCGCTGTTTGATCTGGAGGAGCTGGAGGAGGAGGGCAGACGGGCGTTTGAGACCCGGTTTAAGCGGGCCTCCCTGTTCCGTCCCTATGTGGGGGAGCGGGGGTTCTATGCATGGGACATCAATGAGAGAATCGGACTGGGACGCCTGGCCTGTGCCTGCGGCATCATAGACAGGGAGACATTTGATGAGCTGACCGACTATCAGGTCCGCAAGGCCCAGGTATTTTACCACACCTTTAAGGACTATGCGGTCAGCTGTATCTGCGGGGCTGTCTACGATGTGCCGGGCGGTGATGAGGAAGACATGCTTTCCTTCCTGGACCTGAATAGAAAGCTGGCCTTACACTTGCTGGAGGAGGGCGGAGCCTGGTACAGGAATGCCTGGTACGCGCCGGAAAAGCGGGAATGGGTCAGTCTTCTGCCCCATAATGGAGGCTGCATTGTTTCAAAGCAGATTGAGGAGGGACGGGCCATTGGATATATGTACAGGGACAGCCGGCCCAGCGAACAGTGGGCGGATACGGGATGGAGGTTTTTTGCCGGGGATGAGAGCGATGAATACAGCAGGAATCCGGACAACTTTACCATCTGGTCCCTAAATGATATATGCAACCTGGATGCCACCATCCTTGGCTATGCAGAGGCAAAGGAGGGCAGTGCCTTTGGCAGGAATGCAAAAGGGGAGTGGCAGAGGGAACGGTAGAAGGAACGCAGAGGAAAAATGAAAGGAAAAAGGGCATCCGCGCATGGACCAGTCACGATGCGGGATGTCCTTTTTGGCTGTTATTCCTTATTGAAACTGATTCTGGGGTGAATGAGGGGATTTAAGTTCACCCACAGCCTGCTTTGCAATCCTGATGGCTGCCTTTGTCACGAAAAATGCGAATACATAGCTGATGATAAACATGATGGGCCAGTCGTGAAGCACGCCCTGCACAAATGCGGTCAGAGTATTTGGCAGAAAACCGGCTGCCACGGCAGCCTCAATTTCCGGGTTGTGAAAGACATTGACTGCTGTGAGGACAATGGTGGCCGTGGTGTTAAAAAACAGGGTGGCCACAAAGTTTTCCACAAGTACATGGGGCAGGGTTTCGGGCCTGAGTCCCATTTTCCTGCCAAGGGCAAAGGACCAGTCCGTCAGAGGAAAGGCCATTCCGGTCAATGATATCACCAGGAAAGCCGTGCCCCAGTTCTTGATGAGCAGGGGCAGCGTGAACGTGAGTTTGTCAACAAAGATTGCCGATGTGGCCATAATCAGGGAGATACAGATAGCCACAACAGAAGATATAATCATACCAAAATGATTTTTGTAAAAGTTCATAAAATACGCCCTTTCTGGTCTTTAATACAAAGCATGGCGTATCCTGGGAGATTCGCCATTCAATTTCTTTACAACCAGGGTTGGACAACCGGCGTGCGGCTGCACAGGCCGACAGCGCTGTACCGGCTGCTTGGTTACAGCCCCGAAAAAATTGCCTTTTCCATCCCTCCTTGTCTGTACGCTGCCTGCGTATTCCCCAATACAGATGCATGCGTTTTTTGGCGGCGGGCAGTTATGCGCTCTTTTCCATCCTCAAAACCGCCAGGTGAAAGCCGGAACGTGCCATGTAAAGCAATTTTAAAGCACGCTATAGGAAGAACGTAAAGGATTGGGCTTTTTTGCCTGCAGCTGCTGCCGTTTCCGGATTCCATATGTCCGGAATCCATAAGTTGATTTTTATTCTATGATTTCCCATCCTACGGATGTACAATCATCACTGTGCCGTCTAAGTCGCCCACCGGAAGCATAAGAAGAGCGCCGTATCTGGTTTCCAGGTCCTCCACTGCTTTTGCAACGCCTCTGTACCGGGTGCCGCTGCATCCGCTTAAGAGGATGACGCCTCCTCTTCCCATGCGGGGAAAGAAAAATTCCAGGCCGGCCAGGGTGGGCTGGTACAGGCAGGCGTCCATGCAGACCAGACAAAATGTTTCATCTTCAATGTCAAAGGCGGTTTCGGGAAACCAGTCCTTCCGGATAACAACCTGTCCGGGCAGGGGCATCCGCTCCATCAGCTTTTCCTTGTCTGTCCCGGAATACAGGCCCGTCTGAGCGTCGGAGCATCCCAGCTTTCGTTCCATGTCAACATCCCGTTCATCGAACCCCTCAAAGGTGTCAAAGAGATACAGTTTCCGGTCCGGCATCAGCACGTTGAGCTGCCAGGAGGTGTCGCCCCGGTAACAGCCCAGCTCTGCCACATTTCCCTCCACCCCCAGCCCGGTGAGCCTCCGGCACAGACGCCGCAGCACGCTGCATCGGATGGAGAACTGCTCATGCAGGTCCCGGATGAAAACAATGTCGTTCAGAAATCCTGCGCGGATGGCCATGTATTCCAGGGCATGGCTTTTTTCGGAATCCGTGGCCGCGATGACCAGGACATCCGGCTGAAGGGCCACTGCCAGATCTGCCGGCATGATTGGCATTCCCTCTATTTCTTCCTTCAGTTCCCCTTTTTCCAGGTCTGAAAATACATTCCAGGTTTCCTGCCTGGTATCTCCCATACCGACCAGTTTCATTTCACGCGGATTCAGCATATCTGCCACAGTCATACCAAGATTGTCGGTGCTCAGAATAACAACTGTCTTCATGGATTCTCCCCCTTATCACCCTATCATACTGTCTGCAGATATTGTAGGTCATAAATTTAACAGACACAAGTAGCCCAGGTCACATGTGATGTCAGATTACAATTGTTGCCTGCTAATCACAAGGCTTTACAATCACCGCGCTTCCATGAAGGTCGCATAAGGGAACGAGACACAGGCGGCCGTATTGTTTTTCAAATTCCTCCACAGCCTGTCTGGCTCCGCGGAACCGCTCATTGTTGTAATCGTGGAGCAGAATCATGCCTCCGGGGACAAGGCGGGGGTAGAAAAATATAAGACCGGACAGAATGGGGGCGTACAGGTCGGCATCCAGGCTTACCAGACAAAAGCGCTCCTGTTCCAGTCCTGCCGCTGTATCCGGAAAATATCCCCTGCGTATGACGGCCTGTCCCGGAAAGGGGAGCCGCCCCAGCACGGCCTGCTCGCTGGTGTCAGAGAATTCACCTTCCCTGGCAAAGGAACATCCCTTACTTTTTTCTTCTTTTATATCCCGTGGGTCAAATCCCTGAAATGTATCGAATAAATAAAGCCTTTGCTGCGGAAACAGGGCATTGAGCTTCCAGGCCGTGTCGCCCTTAAAAACGCCCAGTTCTGCTATGCTTTCCTGCAGGCCCTGTCCATGAATCCGCTCAGCCAGCCGTTTCAGGGTGGCGTTTCGTATGTCAAAATACCGGTAAAGCTGGCTCAGCATCAGAAATCTGCCTTCGTATCCCAATTCCAGGGCCTGATCCTTAAGCTGGCCGGAACGCAGCGGGTCCGTCACTCCGGTAATGATATAATCAGGTTTCAGTGAAAGGGCTTCATCTACCGGCAAAACCGGGACATTGGCTGGAAATCCTTTCTCTGTCCGCTCTGATTCGGTCAGCTGGTGCAGGGCAGGGTTATTATCCCCAAACGCCAGAAGGGCCATGTTTTCCTGATTCAGCAGTCTGGCAGCTCCGCGGCCAAACTGGCCAGCTCCCAGTATGATGACAGTTTCCATATAATTCCAATCCTCCTATGATTTAATTACGTGATTCATTGTATCACGAAATGATTATCTGTGGAAAGTTACTGCTGCAATATATATGACACTTACATCACATGTGAAAATTTGATATAATGTAGCATAGGCTACTAGTTGTTAAAATACTAACAGTGTTATAATTTTGTTGAAGGAAACAGGCGTTTTTGGGGATTCATATGGTGAAAATCCATAAAAGAGAGGGTGGTTATATGGTAGGTCAGGAGTGTAATACCGCAGTACAGATGCCGCATGCTAATTTTGTATCACGTCTTCTATATCTGCCCAGGGGAATATCGCGTCTGGAAAAGCTGGGACAGAGAAAGGTATTTCCAAAGAACCATATGCTGGTGCAGGCAGGTACAAAGCCCAACTACTGCTACATAGTCAAGACCGGGCGTGTGGCTGCGTTTGAGACAACGGTTACGGGCGAGGAGCGTATTTATAATTTCAATGAGAGCAATTCTGTTTTGTTGGAAGGAAACCTTCTCTTTGACCAGGAATCAGCTGTGAATTTCAAGACCGTGCAGCCGTCTGAATTAGTGTGTATCACCAAGGAGATGCTGTTAAAGGGCATTGCCCATGACCCGCAGCTCTCCATGGATATTATGGAGTCCCTCTCCACCAAATTCCTGTCAGCCATGGAGCAGGTGCGCCATACCAATTTCCACAACGCCGGCTGGAAGATTTGCGATCTGCTGCTTATATTTGCAGAGCACTACGGGGTTCCCTATGACGGGAAAATACTTATCAAAGAAAAGATAAGCCAGCAGCTCTTGTCAAATCTGCTGGGAATTAACCGGGTAACGGCGGTCAGGGCCATCAAGGATTTAAAGGAGATGGCGCTGATAGAACAGATTAACGGATATTACTGCATCCGCAGCCTGGAGAAACTGAAACGGCACCAGGAGAGGATGTGCCAGTAGGAATAATGAAAGAAAAACACGGAACCGGAGTAAAATCTGCTTCCGTGTTTTTCTTTGTTGCACATGTACAGGGTGTATCCTGCACTACTGGAATCCCGCACTCCGGCCGGATATAATACCTGTAAGGCAGCCTTTTAAGACGGTCTTTTACAGGAAAGGGGCGGGAAGCATGAAGAAAACAGGAGCTGTCCTGGCAGCAGCAGGACTGTCCTCGCGCATGGGGGATTTCAAACCTCTGCTGCCGTTTGGGGACACTACCATAGCATTTCACGTCACGTCCATGCTCAGGCGGCTGGGGGCAGACCCCGTGATCGTGGTTACCGGTTACAGGGCGGAAGAACTGGAGGCTCATTTAAAGGGCGCAGGCGCCTGTTTTGTCAGAAACACCAGATACCGCCATACACAGATGTTTGATTCCGTAAAGCTGGGTATACAGGCGGCACTGGAAGGGTGTGAGCGGATCCTGGTCATGCCCATGGACCTTCCCGCCATAACGGATGATATCATTAAGCAGGTGATGGAAGCTCCCGGGCAGATTGTGCGGACGGTCCATGACGGCGAACCGGGGCATCCCATATGCATGGAAGGGGAGATTGCCAGACGCATCTGCACCTATGCCGGGGACCAGGGACTTAAGGGGGCCATTGAAGCCTCAGGCGTGCCGGTAGAGGACCTGGAGGCCGGAAATGAGAGTATTTACCTGGATGTGGACACCAGGGAAGAGTACAGGGAACTGCTCAGGTGGGTCTGCAGGCAGGAATCAAGTCAAAGAAAATGTAAGATGCATTGAGGCGCTTTATATTTACAGCCATCCGCCATATGTGATATACTCAAGTCAACGTTGTTTATGAGATTAAATAACGATAATTGAAGAATATGGCCTTTCTGGCTGCCTTATATTGTAATTTAAATGCATCTGTGCTACACTGGAAACACAGAACTAGGTCGGACGACCTATTTAGTATCGGCGATGCATCGAAATGAGGTGGCATATGAGGACGATATACCTTATAAGGCACGGGGAACCGGAACGGACCGGGCATGTGAGCAGATGTCTTGGACATACGAATCTCGCACTGAGTATCAGAGGGAGGAAGGAGAGCATGGAACTGGCTTCCTGGTTTAAGAGCCGCTGTGTGGAAGCTGTTTATTCCAGTCCTCTGTCCAGGTGTATGGAAACCGCGGAGTATATTGCAGGAGAGCAGCAGAGGGTGCATGTGGAAGAGGGCCTGGTGGAGCTGGATGCAGGTGAATGGGAGAACATGGAATTCACTGAAATCCGCAGCCGGTACCCGCAGCTCTATGAAGAGAGGGGACGTTCCATCGGCACGGTCCCGCCTCCGGGAGGGGAATCCTTTGCCCGGGGCGCAGAGCGGCTTCAGGATGCCCTGAACCGCATTCTTGGGAATACCCGGGGGGATGTGGCGGTGGTGACCCACTGCGGTGTGAGCCGGGGGCTGATGTGCGGTATTCTCGGGTGGGATATCAACCGCGTACTGGAAGTTCCCCAGCCGTATGGAGGAATCAGCCGGATTCTGGCAGACGATGACGGCGGGTTCAGAGGATTCTATGAGCAGACCGGTGTAAAGCCCCTTCTCTATCCTGACCACGGCATCTGCCGCAGGCTGTCGGACCGCTATAGCGTCCCTGAGCATATACGGCTTCATGAGGCAGCAGTGGCGAGACTGGCACACAAGTGGGCTGTAAGGCTTAAACGTCTGGGGTATGACATAGACCCTGAGCTTTTGAGGACAGCCGGGCTGCTTCACGATATCGCGCGTCTGAAGCCGGACCACGCAAGGGCAGGAGCCAGAATCCTGCGGATGGAGGGATACCCGGTGATGGCAGGAATCATTCAGTGCCATCACAGGCTGGAAGGCGGGGAAGAGTCAGGGCTGACGGAGAGAACCCTTTTGTTTCTGGCGGATAAGATGACGCTTGAGGACAGAATGGTGGATATTGATGAGCGTTTCCGTCAGAGCGCGCCCAAGTGCACCACCCCCCAGGCCAGGGAGAACCATAGACTTCAATATAATCAGGCTCAGGCAGTCAGGCATTGTCTGGAATCGGCCATGGGAAGCCTGGAGGCGGCAGATGCCTTCGGCACCAGTCCCCAGGCATCTGTGGACAGGAAGGCGCGGATACGGGAATGGGCTGCCGGCTGAGCATAAGGAGATGAAGTCACATGGAAGGAAATAATTCAACTAAGACAAAGCTGATAAAAGCCGGCATTAAGCTTTTCTCGCAGTACGGATATGCAGCCACATCCACCAGAATGATTGCTTCGGAGGCAGAGGTGAACCTGTCAGCCATTGCCTTTCATTATTCCAACAAGGAGAGGCTGTACGTAGCCTGCCTGGAATATATGCTGGAAAAGGTAAAGGGATATTATGCGGCCTCGTATATGGAGATTGAGGGGACCTTTAAACAGGATGCAATGACTCCGCAGAAGGCATATGAATTCCTTGAAAAGCTCATAGATCTTCAGATTGAGGTGGCCTTTGCCCCCCAGTATAAGACCACCCTTGCCCTGATATACTGGGAGAACAATGGACCCGGGGATATGAGGCCTTTGTCAGCCGCTGCCTTTGACCGGCAGGAACGGGTGATGGCTGAGCTGATTCAGACCGTGGCCCCTGTTTCCCAGTCCCAGGCCATTATAGCCAGCAGACATATCAACGGCTCCATCATATCCTTTGGGGAACACCGGGGATTCATAGAGGATCTGATTCCAAAACCGCTGGAGGGGGAGTCTGTGCCCCTATGGATACGGGAGGAGATAAAGGGAAATTGTCTGGCTATTGTCCAGCGGCTGATGAAGCCTGAGCTGTTTCCGCCTCATCCGGCCCTATAATCGTATTTAGACGATATACACAAATGAGAATAACCCTTTGGAGTGCAAGTTGCACAAATCCAAAGGGTTATTTGTCGTTTGAATCTGTAAAAATATACGAATAAATAACAAGTTCGTGGAATCCTGCGCACAGCTTTCCTTTAACGCGCAGCAGTGCCTGGCAAAGGGAAACCGGGTTACATTCATCACGGAGCGGTGCGTGATTAAGAGGACAGCCCAGGGCATGGTGCTGGCCGAGGTGGCTCCGGGCATTGATATACAGACACAGATATTGGACCACATGGGCTTTAAGCCAATCATACCTGAGGGGGGACCGGCCCTCATGGATGCCGGCCTGTTCTCAGAGACCTGGGGACGCCTGGGAGACCATTTTTAGGGAAATGAGGAAACGTGTATGAGAAGGATGGAATCAGATAACTGCTTTGTCTGCGGAAGCCTGAACCCCATAGGGCTGCACCTGGACATTACAGAGGGAGAAGGCTGGGCCAGGGCTTTGTGGACCGTGGAAAAGCCGTATGTGGGATATGAAGGCATGCTCCACGGGGGCATCATGGCTTCCATTATGGATGACCTTATGGCACACGCCCTCTACTATACGGACCTGGATGTGGTGACAGCCCATCTGGAACTGGATTACAAGGCTCCGGTTCATGTGGGGGAACGGATTGAGTGTGAGGCGCAGGTGACGGAGTTTGGAACGGGACGTTCCATCCGGGCCCAGGGCACCATTAAGCGGGAAGGCGCTGTGGCTGCCCGGGCAAAGGGCGTCATGGTCATAGTGAAGGCGCCGGGACAGGAGGTTTAGCCAAAGTCCCGGGAAACACCGCCGTGACAAAAGCAGGAGGTATATTATGGAAAGGACCGGAGCAGTGATACTGGCGGCAGGTTTGTCCTCCAGGATGCATGAATTCAAACCCCTTCTGGAGCTGGGAGACAGCACCATTATTGTAAGGGCCATTGAAAATCTTAAGACAGCAGGGGCATCTCCGGTCATCATCGTGGCGGGATATAAAGCGGACCAGCTGATGGATTATCTGTGGCCTCTGGATATCATGTTTGTCCGCAATGAAAATTATGCCTCCAGCCAGATGTTTGACTCGGTGAAACTGGGGATATCCAGGGCCGCCGGCCTGTGCAGCCGGATTCTCATTACGCCTGCGGACGTCCCGCTGATAGAGCAGGACACCTTTAAGCAGGTGATGGAATGTCCGGGCGCTCTGGTGCGCCCGGTCTGCGGCGGCCGTCCGGGCCATCCTGTCCGGGTGGATTCCCGGCTGGTACCGGATATCTGCGCCTATAAGGGCACAGGAGGGCTTAAGGGGGCCATGGAGCACCTGGGAGTGCCGATTACAGAACCGGAGGTGGAGGATCCGGGAATATACCTGGACGCGGATACACCTCAGGATTACATGAATCTCAGATACTGGAATGATTACAGCCAGATACAGAAACAAGGTCCTAAAATGATACATTTCCGTATCTCAATAGGAATGACCTCATAGGGGTGTGGAAATGGTCAGGTGTGCCGCGCAGATGGAACACCCGGCCATTTTCTCTTATAAACTGATAAAAACATATATTAATTTCCATTTGTAGTGTATGTATCTTTACAAAATCGAACGCTGGTGCTATTCTATATGTAATGCGTTATTTGAAAATATAAATAACGGGCGGAGGTTAAATAGAATGAAACTGATTCAGACAGTGGATGCGGAAGGCACCGTACTGTGCCATGATATCACCCAGATTATTAAGGGAGTGACAAAGGATGCGGTATTCCGCAAGGGCCATGTGGTCACGAAGGAAGACATCCCGGTCCTCTTAAGTGTGGGAAAGGACCAGCTTTATGTGTGGGAGAAGGAAGACGGAATGCTTCATGAGAATGATGCGGCAGAGATTCTCTGCGACATGTGCAAAGGGCAGCATATGGAGCGTTCCCAGGCAAAGGAAGGAAAGATTGAGCTGACGGCAGCATGTGACGGCCTTTTAAAGGTGGATAACCGGGGGCTTAAGGCGGTAAACGGATTCGGACAGATGATGATAGCCACCCGTCACGGCAATTTTGCAGTGAAGAAGGGGGACAAGCTGGCAGGGACCAGGATTATCCCTCTTGTGATTGAGGAAGAAAAGATGGAGGCAGCAAAAAAGGCGGCCGCAGAGGCCACAGGGGGATGTCCCATCCTGGAGCTGAAACCATTTTTACATAAAAAGGTGGGTATCGTTACAACGGGAAACGAGGTGTTTTACGGCCGTATCAAGGATACCTTCACCCCTGTGATCCGGGGAAAGCTTTCAGAGTTTGACACAGAGGTTATTGACCATGTGACATGGAACGATGATGATACCAAGGTGACGGCCAGCATCCTGGATATGATACAAAAGGGCGCGGACGTGGTTGTCTGTACGGGAGGCATGAGTGTGGACCCGGACGACAAGACGCCGCTTGCCATCCGCAACACCGGGGCAGACATCGTATCCTACGGCGCGCCGGTGCTGCCGGGAGCCATGTTCCTGCTGGCCTATTACCAGGTTAAAGATGGGGAAAATCCCCGTACGGTTGCCATCATGGGACTTCCGGGCTGCGTCATGTATGCCAGGCGTACTATATTTGACCTGGTTCTGCCCAGAATCATGGCGGATGACCAGGTGACGGCAGATGATCTGGCCGCATTGGGCCAGGGCGGGCTTTGCCTTAACTGTCCGGAATGTACCTTCCCCAACTGCGGGTTCGGCAAAGGGATGTAACAAACCGTTGAAAAGGAAACCGTTGGAAAGGAAACAGACATGGAATTTACACATTTTGACGACCAGGGCAATGCCCTGATGGTAGATGTAGGGGATAAGGCTGAGACAAAGCGGGAGGCAGTGGCCAGAGGCAGTATTTTTATGAGCCCTGAGTGCCTGGAGAAGGTGGCCCGGGGAACCATGGCAAAGGGAGATGTGCTGGGGGTTGCCAGAGTGGCAGGCATTATGGGGGCCAAAAGGACCTCGGACCTGATTCCTCTGTGCCATATACTGAATCTTACGAAGCTCACCGTGGATTTCACCATAAAAAAAGAGAGCAATGAGATTGAGGCGGTCTGCACGGCCAGGACCACGGGAAAAACCGGGGTGGAGATGGAGGCGCTGACCGGGGTGTCCGTGGCGCTGCTGACAGTTTACGACATGTGCAAGGCCGTGGATAAGTCCATGGAGATCGGAGACATTTACCTGGAACATAAAAGCGGAGGCAAGAGCGGGGAATTCCATAACCCCAGATGTGCCCGGAACAGGGGATGAGCAATATGAAGGATGCATTGGGAAGAACCATTGACTATATGAGGATATCCATTACGGACAGGTGCAACCTGCGCTGTAAGTACTGCATGCCCTATGGGGTGGAGTGCGTGCCCAGATGGGATATCCTGTCTCTGGAGGAGATCCAGGCCGTGGGAATCTGTGCTGCCGGCCTGGGCATACGCCATATCAAGGTGACGGGGGGCGAACCACTGGTGCGCAGGGACTGCTGCCAGCTGGTGAAGCAGCTTAAGAGCACGCCGGGCATTGAGAAGGTAACCATAACCACCAACGGCGTGCTGCTGGAGCGGTATCTGGATGATTTGGCGGAGGCCGGGATAGACGGCATCAATATAAGCCTTGACACCCTGGACAGGGACCTGTACCAGAGGATAACGGGAACCGACGCCCTGGGCACTGTGATGGAAGCCGTCAGGCGGGCCTGCGCCATGCCTGTATCCGTAAAAATCAATGCGGTGTCCATTGATTTCAGCCAGATGGACGAGGAACAGCGGGAAGCCGGACAGGATGGCTGGCGGCAGATGGTGGAGCTGGCAAGGGAATATCCGGTGGATGTGCGGTTTATTGAGATGATGCCCATTGGCTACGGAAAGAATTTTAAGACCATCAACCACCAGGAGCTGCTGGAGGAGATGATGAGGGCATACCCCGATATGGAGGAGGATGACAGGGTCCATGGCTTCGGACCGGCTGTCTACTACCGGATACCGGGATTTAAGGGCAGTATCGGACTGATCAGCGCGATCCACGGAAAATTCTGCAGCGACTGCAACCGGGTGCGCCTTACGTCCCAGGGGTATCTGAAACCCTGTCTGTGCTATGAGGACGGAGTGGATCTGAGGCGGATACTGAGAAAAGGACAGGAACGGCCTGAGGAGGAGGGGCATTACCGCTGGCCCTATGCGGGCTGCCCGTCTGACGAGGGGCTTCAGAGGGAACTGAGGAAGGCCATGGAACAGGCTGTATTATGCAAACCCGCGGCCCACTGCTTCGAGCGTCCGGGTCAGATAACAGAAGCACACAACATGATTGCTATTGGAGGATAAGGTATATGTCAGAGCAGATAAAACAGGGTGTCTGTCCCACCGGAGTGGTGAAGGCCATCTGTATCAGTGATAAACGGGGAATTGAGAAGAGGGCCATAGAAGAGGGGCATTTCCTGGTGGATTTCGGTATTGAGGGAGATGCCCACGCAGGCCACTGGCACCGTCAGGTAAGCCTTCTCTCCTATGATAAGGTGATGGCGTTCAACGAGCGCGGAGCCAATGTCATAGACGGGGCCTTTGGCGAGAACCTGGTGGTGGAGGGCATTGATTTCAGAAGCCTTCCCGTGGGTACCAGACTATACGCGGGGGATGTGCAGCTGGAGATGACCCAGATAGGAAAGGAATGCCACAGCCACTGCGCTATCTACAAGCGCATGGGCGAGTGCATCATGCCGAAGGAAGGCGTGTTTGCCAGAGTCATCCGTGAGGGAATTATCCGCCCCGGGGATGTGATGCGGGTGGAGCCGCCTGCAGAGGAACGGCCTTTTACAGCTGCCGTCATTACCCTCAGCGACAAGGGCGCCAGGGGAGAGCGGAAGGACGAGAGCGGTCCTGCTGCCAAGGAGATGCTGGAGGCAGCCGGGTATGAGGTGGTGGAGCTTCTGCTCCTGCCGGATGAGCCGGGCCAGTTAAAGACCCAGCTTATACGTCTGGCCGACAGCCGCCAGGTGGACCTGGTGCTGACCAGCGGAGGAACGGGATTTTCCCTCAGGGATCAGACGCCGGAGGCCACCATGGCTGTGGCTGAGCGCAATGCGCCCGGAATCGCTGAATTCATCCGCATGAAGTCCATGGAGGTGACGGACCGGGCCATGCTCAGCAGAGGCGTGTCTGTTATCCGGGGAACGACCCTGATTGTGAACCTGCCGGGAAGCCCCAAAGCGGTTAAGGAGAGTCTTGGCTTCATTCTGGGAAGCCTTGACCATGGCCTTAAGATACTCAGGGGAAGCGCCTCGGAATGTGCCAGAAGATAACACGGCGCTGCGTAATTATCAGTGAATATAGCACCCGCTACCTATGCCAGTTGCGCGCCTGAGAGCAGGTTCAGACATGCTCCGGAGAGACCCATAACAGAAATATAGGAATACAGGTATTTGTCCGGTATAAATGCTCATCCTCAGCAGATGGGCATTTATGTGGGAAACGATATGGTCGTCTGAGTATAACGAGTACCTGTATTTGTATATAAAAAAGATTAAGAATTACAGGAGGAATTAATTATGAAGAAACAGATTTGCATGATGATGGCGGCAATGATGGCAGCGGCAGCTCTGGCCGGATGCTCAGGCGGCGCAAAGGAGACAGCAGCAGCTACCGAGGCAGAGACAACGCAGGCAACTGCCACTGCAGCAGAGACAGAAGCAGAGACTTCTGCCGGGGAGACCACCGCAGCCCAGGCAGGCGAATCCACAGAGATTCTGGTTGCGGCGGCGGCCAGCCTTAAGAACGCCTATGAGGATGAACTGATTCCCATGTTCCAGGAGCAGTATCCGGGCGTGACAGTGAAGGGTACCTATGACAGCTCAGGCAAGCTTCAGACACAGATTGAGGAAGGACTGGAGGCGGATGTGTTTATGTCGGCTGCGGCAAAGCAGATGACAGCCCTGGACGAGGAGGGCATGATTGAATCTGACACCATCACCAGCCTGCTGGAGAACAAGATTGTGCTCATTGTTCCAACAGGCAGCAGCACGGGCATAGAGAAGTTTGAGGACATTGAGAAGGCAGAGACCATTGCTCTCGGGGATCCTGCCAGCGTACCGGCAGGACAGTATGCAGAGGAAGCCCTTACCAGCCTGGGAATCTGGGATAAGATACAGGACAAGGTAAGCTTTGGAACCAACGTGACAGAGGTGCTTAACCAGGTGGCCGCATCCAGCGCTGACGCGGGTATCGTATACGCTACCGATGCAGCCAGCATGGCGGACAAGGTGGAAGTGGTGGCAGAGGCTCCGGAGGGAAGCCTTGCCAAGAAGGTCATTTATCCTGTGGCGGTGGTGAAGAACACGGCTCACCCGGGGGAAGCAAAGAACTTTGTGGAATTCCTTAAGACGGATGAAGCCATGAAGGTATTTGAAGAATACGGATTTACAAAAGGCGAGTAAGGAAAAAGGGAGGAACCATCCATGGACTGGTCACCGATACTGATATCTATGAAGACAGCCAGCCTGTCGATTTTCATTACGTTTTTTCTGGGAATCTTTGCGGCGTGGGCTGTGGTGAGCATGAAAAATGAAACATGGAAGCTGATTTGGGACGGCGTGCTTACGCTGCCCCTTGTCCTTCCCCCTACGGTGGCCGGTTTTTTCCTTCTCTATATGTTTGGGGTCAAACGGCCGGTAGGACAGTTTTTTATTGAATATTTCAGTGTTAAAATCGCATTTTCATGGACAGCTACGGTGATTGCAGCCGTGGTCATGTCCTTTCCTTTAATGTACCGCTCTGCCAGGGGCGCATTTGAACAGGTGGACCAGAACCTGGTGGCGGCAGCCAGGACCCTGGGCATGAGCGAGTGGGGCATCTTCTGGAAGGTGCTCATGACCGGAGGCCTGCCGGGGGTTGTCAGCGGAGGCGTCCTGGCATTTGCAAGGGGACTGGGAGAATTTGGGGCCACTGCCATGATTGCGGGAAACATAGCAGGCAAAACAAGGACCCTTCCCATGGCGGTCTATTCAGAGGTGGCCGCAGGCAATATGGATACGGCGTACCGCTATGTGGCGGTTATTGTGGTCATCGCATTCCTGTCCATTATATTGATGAACTGGGCAGCATTAAGGCCCGTGAACCGGAAGGGATGAAAGGGGAACAGCCGTGAACTCAGAATACAATCTTCATTTGGAAGTTGATATAAGAAAGAAATTAAAGGATTTCAGCCTGGACATCAGCTTTGAGGCCGGACGGGGATGCCTGGGCATACTGGGGCCGTCGGGCTGCGGCAAAAGCATGACCTTAAAATCCATAGCCGGCATCATCCGCCCGGACCAGGGCAGGATTGCCCTGCGCTATGCCCAGGGAGAGGCGGCCGGGGGCCGTGTTCTCTATGACTCTGCCCTCAAGATTAATGAGAAGCCCCAGGTAAGGCGTGTGGGCTATCTGTTCCAGAACTATGCCCTGTTTCCGGGCATGACCGTGGAGCAGAACATCATGGTTGGATTAAAGGGGGGACGGGGAAATGTGGGGCTTAGAAGGCGCCGGCCCATGTCCGGGGAAGCCAGGCAGCAGAAGGTGTCCGAGATGGTGGAGCGGTTCCGGCTCCAGGGGTTGGAAAAGCGATTCCCGGGCCAGCTGTCGGGAGGACAGCAGCAGAGAGTGGCCCTGGCCAGGAGCCTGGCCTATGAGCCTGAGGCGCTGCTGTTAGACGAGCCGTTTTCAGCCATGGACACATACCTGAGGGAAGGGCTGCGCCTGGAGCTGGCGGACGCCCTTAAGGATTATGACGGTGTGACCATTATGGTGACCCATGACAGGGATGAGGCCTACCAGCTCTGCGACAATCTGCTGCTCATGGACCGGGGATGCGTGCTGGCGGCCGGAAGGACACGGGACATCTTCCAGAACCCGGTTACATGCCGGGCAGCCAGGCTTACAGGATGTAAGAACATATCCAGGATTGAACGGCTGGGGGAACGCAGAATACGGGCCGTGGACTGGGATGGGCTGGAGCTGGCCACGGACCGTCCCGTGGGCGACGCCATAACAGGCGTGGGCATCAGGGCCCATGATTTTGAACCCCTGTCGGAGAGCAGTGCCAGGGCTTATATGGAGCGGGAAGACGCAAATCTTATAAAAGTATGCGCTCCATGTATTTCCGAAATGCCGTTTGAGTGGTATATTACTTTACAGAACGGTTTGTGGTGGAAGAAGGAGAAGGATATCCACACCCACGATACGGCGGGAGTGGTTCCCCGGTGGCTCAGGGTAGAGCCCTCCGCCCTTTTGCTCCTGACAGGTGAACTTTAGGGGCGCGTACCAGACTGTTAATATACCAGGAAAGGCGGAACAGACTTATGAAGACAGGGGCTGTCATTATCGCAGCAGGCCACAAGAGCACAATCAGCCGTTTTCAGCCCATGCTTCCCGTGGGGGACAGCACGGTTATACGAAGAATCATCATCACACTGAAACGGGCGGGAATCGATCCGGTGGTAGTGGTTACAGGGCAGAAGGCGGACGAGGTGGAAAAACATATTGCCGGACTTCGGGTCATCTGCCTGCGCAACCAGGATTATGAGCAGACTCAGATGTATTACAGCATCTGTATGGGGTTAAATTATATAGAGGATTTATGCGACCGGGTATTTGTCCTGCCTGCCAAATTCCCTATGTTCCTTCCTGATACCATACAGCGGATGATGGGTTCCCGGGCCATGGCCGCCTGTCCTGTGTATGACGGGAAACGGGGCCATCCGGTTCTGGTGTCCAAGGCAGCCATTCCGTCTCTTTTGATCTATCACGGTGAAAGAGGACTCAGAGGGGCCCTGCGCCAGCCGGAAATCAATGGGCATCTGGAAGAGATTCCGGTGGAGGATGAGGGGATTATCATGGCCGTGGAATCGGACGAGGACTGCGCCCTGGGCAGCCTGGGCAGGGAAAAGCTGGCCGTATATCCCCAGGTACAGCTGACATTGGAGCGCAATGAAGGGTTTTTCGGACCCCAGGCAGCCCAGTTCCTGTCTCTGATCGACCACACAGGCTCCATGCAGACAGCCTGCAGGCAGATGCATATGTCCTATACCAAAGGATGGAAGATTTTAAAAGAGGCGGAGCGGCAGCTGGGCTACCCGCTGCTGATTACACAGTCAGGAGGGGCGGAGGGAGGATTTTCACAGCTTACGCCCAAGTCTAAGGATTTTCTGGACCGCTACCTGCGGATGGAAAGGGAACTGCGCATGGAGGGGGAACGGCTTTACAAAAAATATTTTACCGGGGAGGAAGAGACGGAGTCATGAAAACATTATTTACAGAGTTAAGACAATTACTGGAACAGGGGGAGGAAGCTGTCCTGGTGACTATCATTGCCAGTTCCGGCTCCACTCCCAGGGGAACCGGATCCCGGATGCTGGTAAGGAAGGACGGGTCCATAGAAGGAACCGTGGGCGGGGGCGCCGTGGAGTACCAGGCAATACAGGCAGCCCTTAAGGCCATGGAGGACAAGGCTTCTTTTGCCAAAGGATTCACACTTACCAGGAACCAGGTGGCGGATATCGGAATGGTGTGCGGAGGAAATGTGGTGGTATATTTCCAGTACATCCGTCCCGGCGACCAGGTGCTGACCGGTTTCTGCGGCCAGGTCCTGGACGCCCTCTCAAAGGATGAGGACAGCTGGCTTATACTGGATATCACCGACGAGACATGCTGGCAGATGGGCCTTTACAGCCCCAGTCTGGGGCTGTCCGGTATTAAGGGGCTGGGACAGCTGTTAGAGGGGGAACTTTTCGGCAGCAATGCCCTTCAGAAGGAAGTGGATGGACGAACGTTTTATATCGAGCCCCTGGTACAGGCCGGGACTGTCTATATATTCGGAGGCGGTCATGTGGCCCAGGAGCTGGTTCCGGTGCTGGCCCATGTGGGATTCCGCTGCGTGGTTATGGATGACAGGGAGGCGTTTGCCAATCCCCAGGTGTTTTTGCAGGCAGAGAGAACCGTGGTGGGGGATATGGAACATATCAGCGATTATGTGGATATCCGTCCCAGAGACTATGTGTGCGTCATGACCAGAGGGCACCAGTTTGATTATTACGTGCAGAAGCAGGCCATGGCTCTGCATCCTTATTACATCGGAATCATGGGAAGCAGGAACAAGATACGGGTGGTGACGGATAAGCTGCTGGCGGACGGCTTCTCCCTGGAGGAAATCCAAAAGTGCCATATGCCTATCGGTACGGACATAGGAGCAGAGACTCCGGCGGAAATTGCCATCAGCATAGCAGGGGAACTGATCGCCCGCAGAGCTGAAAGGATGGGTAAAAAGAAATAAATACAAAAATTTTTAGGCAATCTAAAATATTTTGCATTCATGCACAAAAAACAAATGGGTGTTCACCAAAAGATTAGATATAATGCGGATTGCGCAACCGGTCTGCCTGACATATAATGAATCTATCACAGTGATGGAAAACATTTTGAAAGGAAGGAATCAGTTATGGCAGTCATCGGAGTTATATTAGTGTTTGGTATCCTGAGTTTTGATTTGTATGGTGTGATCAGGAATAACATCCAGAAATAAGGACAGGGTAAGGATGGAATAAGGCCCGGGCAGGCCGAAGTAAGGCCGGAGTAAGGCCGGAGCAAGGCCGGAGCAAGGCCGGGCAGGATAAAATCCAGCAGAGATAGAACAGCAGGAATAGAAAGCAGGAATAGAACAGCAGCCGGAAGCAGGGGATTCCCCTTGTTTCCGGCTGTTTTTGAATGATGATTTTTGGATGTAAGTTTTGAATGGAAGGGAAAATCATCTTTCCCAATCCAATGTTTTATGATAAAATAGTCAAAGTATCAAAATAAGGGTTTGCATTAACTGTAAAAATGGAGAAATTGCCATGAGGGCTTATTTTTACCAGTGCGGCATATGGACCGGAACAGACAGCCTGTGGCATGGCCTGGGGCTTAATGGACGGATAAAGCAGGCACGGTCCGGGAAAGGACCGGGCCCTTTTGTGGTATCTCTTGCAGGAGCGGGCGGCAAGACATCCACTATCCGCAGACTGGCCTGGGAGGCTGTGGGACGGGGACTTAAGGTCCTGGTGGTTACCACGACCCATATGGCCCGCCCCGGTGCGTTCGGAGTATTTGACGGCAATGCAGAAGAAATCAGGACCGTTCTGGAACGCCGCAGCCTGGCGGTAGCCGGAAGGCCGGCAGAGAAGGGGAAAATTACATTTACAGGCTGGGAATTATATAAAGAAGCCTGTTCCCTGGCGGATTTGGTGCTGGTGGAGGCCGACGGCTCCAGACGCCTGCCTTTGAAGGTGCCGAGGGCCGGAGAGCCGGTGATACCGGACAATACAGATATGATTTTATGTCTCAATGGCCTGACATCCCTTGGAAAGCGGGCTGAGGAATGCTGCCTGAGGATTGAGGAGGCCGGGGCTCTGATGAAACGATATGGCCGGAAGATGTATGAGGATAGCCGGGAGCAGCGGGGCAGCGGGACAGATGCATTGGAGCTGAACGCAAAGCATAAGACAGACTGGATCATACAAAAAGAAGATATGATGACACTGATGAAGCATGGATATCTGCTGCCTCTGCGGGCAGCCCATCCGGGAACCGAGGTCCTGCCTGTATTCAACCAGGCCGACACCCCGCAGGAAGCAGCGCTGGCCGGAGAAATGCTGGATTGCATGGGAGAGACATCAGGGATTGCATGCGGACATCTTGACAAGGACGGCTCCGCCCGGTTATTTTAAAGGATGGTTAAGGGGAATGAGGATTTCATTTATCTATATGGCTTCCGGATTTGGAAGCCGTTTTGGCTCTAATAAGCTGCTGGTACCCTTTAAAGGAAAAGAACTTTACCGCCATGGTCTTGACTGCATCTGCCAGGCAGCAGGGGAGCTGGAGAAAGAGGGGCACCAGACAGAGGTTCTGGTGGTCAGCCAGTATGAGGCGATTTTAAAGCAGGCTGAGAGCCGGGGACTTCTGGCAGTTCCCAACAGATTCAGCGGTGAGGGAATCACCGCCTCTCTCAGATTAGGGACTTCATCGGCCTCTCCTGAAACAGAGGCCCTTCTGTTTTCAGTGGCCGACCAGCCATATATGAGTACGCCCACCCTGAAAGAATTCATACATGGTTTCCGGCTGTCAGGGAAGGGCATGGGCTGTGTGTGCCATCAGGGAAGGCGGGGGAATCCCGCTGTTTTCAGCAGCTTTTACAGGAAAGAACTTATGGCACTTCGCGGCGACAGGGGAGGAAGCGTAATCATGAAGGCGCACCCCGGGGATGTGTGGACCATGGAGGTGCCGGAGGAAGAACTTAAGGACATTGACCGAACAGAGGATTTGGGCGCGGTATAGACATTGCCGGCAGCATTTTCCAGGTATATTTGGTGCGGCCGGGTCAAAACAGACAGAATGTATGGAAATGTGGTGGGAGTATGAAACAGTCGGATAATCAAATGGACAAACAATCGGACAATCAGAAGAAAAACGATTTTTCCAGGGGCAGTGTGGTGGGAAATATCATGAAGCTGGCGGTTCCCATGACCCTGGCGCAGCTCATCAATGTGCTGTATAATATTGTGGACCGCATTTATATAGGAATGATACCGGAGAACGCCACCCTTTCCCTCACCGGGCTGGGTCTCTGCCTGCCCATCATATCCATTGTGATTGCCTTTGCCAACCTTTTCGGCATGGGCGGCGCTCCCTTGTGCTCTATTGAAAGGGGAAGGGGAAATGAGAAAGAGGCGGAGGCCATCATGGGCAATTCCTTTGTGATGATGGTGGCAGTGGGAATCCTGCTGACGGTCCTGGGCCTGATGTTCAAGCGGCCCATGCTGTATCTCTTTGGCGCCAGCGACGCCACCATACCCTACGCAGACGCTTATGTGACGATCTATCTCATGGGCAATATCTTTGTCATGACAGGCCTGGGCATGAACAGCTTTATCAATTCCCAGGGCTTTGGGACCGTGGGTATGATGACCGTGCTTTTGGGGGCGGTCACCAATATTGTACTGGATCCTGTTTTTATCTTTGTTTTCCACATGGGGGTAAGGGGCGCTGCCCTGGCCACCATTCTTTCACAGATGCTGTCGGCCCTATGGATTCTGGCCTTCCTCACAGGCAGGCGCACCATACTGAAGCTGCGGCCTTCGGCCATGAAGCTGGACGCCGGCCGGCTGCTTCGCATCGTGGGCCTGGGAATGTCCGGATTTACCATGTCCATCACAAACAGTCTTGTACAGATCATGTATAATTCCATGCTCCAGAAATTCGGCGGCGACCTCTATGTGGGAATCATGACCGTAATCAACTCGGTCAGGGAGGTTATTTCCATGCCGGTAAACGGCCTGACCAACAGTGCCCAGCCTGTGCTGGGGTATAACTACGGAGCCAGGGAGTATAAAAGGGTACAGAAGGCCATTGTATTCATGTCCGTGGTCTGTATCCTGTATACAGTTGTGGCATGGGGATTCGTGGACTGGTTTCCGGCGTTCTTTATCCGCATCTTCAACCGGGAGGGAGACATGGTGGAGGCGGGAATTCCGGCTATACGCATGTATTTCTTTGGATTTTTCATGATGTCCCTTCAGTTTGCGGGCCAGTCCGTGTTCGTGGGACTGGGAAAATCCAGAAACGCGGTATTTTTTTCCATTTTCCGCAAGGTTATCATTGTCATACCCCTTATCATCATACTGCCCACTGTATTCGGAATGGGAACCCAGGGCATACTGATGGCAGAGCCCATATCCAACTTTATCGGAGGCGCCGCCTGCTTCGGGACCATGCTGCTCACTGTGTGGCCTGAGCTGAAACGAGGCGGAGAAAAGAACCACAGCTAAAGGAGAAAGAACCAATGAAAAGACCATGTATGAAGGCCGCGGTTATACTGGGGGCGGCAGCGTTCCTGTTTACATCCGGGTTTGCCAGGGCAGAGGACCATGCTGCGGGGACAGCAGGTTACCTCAAATCAGCCACCTATTATTCCGATGACTGGGTCATCAATTTCTGGAAC
Organism: Enterocloster sp. 210928-DFI.2.20; assembly: GCF_020554465.1. NCBI lineage: Bacteria > Bacillati > Bacillota > Clostridia > Lachnospirales > Lachnospiraceae > Enterocloster > Enterocloster sp. 210928-DFI.2.20. The sequence goes on along the minus strand of NZ_JAJCHK010000015.1, from coordinate 51,910 downwards.
AGCGAGAGTGGCAATATGGACCAGGAGCTGGCCCGCATTGCCCAGGACGGCTTTAACAATATTATCCTGGTGGTGCCCTGGAGGGAATTCCAGCCCGGCATGACCCCCTGTACATACAACCAATATGCCTGGGACAAGCTGGACCGTGTTATGGATGCAGCTGCCGCCCAGGGACTGAGTGTGATGCTGAGGGTGGGATATACCTGGGATTACTGCGGGGGCGGCAATGTGATGGACCGGTACCAGGGGCTGATGCAGGAGGGGACAGAGCGGTCTGCCTGGCTGGAATATGTGGGCCGTCTGTACCAGGCGGCATCCTCCCATGAGAATTTCTGCGGAGGGTTCCTGACATGGGAGGACTTCTGGAACTTTACGGATTCCAGCGCGTCCCTGGGAAACGGGGTAAAGGGGCGCAGCATGGCCAAAGCCTTCGGATATGTGGATTACGCCATGGAAAATTATGAGCTGGAGGAATTGGAGGAAATGTACGGCCATGAGCTGGCCAGTTATGACGACCTGTATTTTCCGGCCAGGGATTCCCAGGCCAGAAGTGTATTTTATGGGTTTTACGACCAGTTTTTAAATGAACTTCTGGCTGACAGCCAGACGGTGTTTCCCGGTCTGTCCATGGAAGTGCGCCTGGATGTGGACCCGGTGGAGCACAAGGACGGAAGCCAGGAGGGCTTTATGCATTCCTCCACCTTCCCCAGCGGCAGCGCCGCCTATACCAGCGCAATGTACGGCATTCCCATGGGCTTTATGAATGAGCATGAGCGCGTGACGGCAGCGGAAGCACTGGAAAAGATTCCCGTGTTCCTGAACCGGCTTCATGTGTACAGCGGAGGCAAGCCTGTGTATCTGGACCAGTTCCTGTTTACGGACAATACAGTTGGATACGAGCACAATGCCCAGCTGCGGGATGATGAGAAATCATTGTACCTGGATGGCGTTGCTCCCATTCTTAAAAATTCCACCATGGGGTACGGCATCTGGACCTACCGGGATTATGGGGATAATAAGCTGTTCAATGCCCAGTTTGCACTCGGTATGGACGGATGGCGTTTTTCCGGAGGAAGCTACATTGCGGAGGATGAGACCGGAAAATCCGCAATGATTCCGTCGGGCGGAAATATATACCAGAACCTGGGCGGCCGGATGACCGGCAACACAGGCAAGGATACCTATGTGAAGCTGAGGACAGGGGCAGAGGAAAAATGCAGGCTGACCATACGCATGGGATCCCAGACAAGGACCGTGGACGTGAAGGAGGAGCGGAAGGTAGAGCTTAAATTCAGCAACTGCCAGCCTTCTGATGTTACCATCAGCGTAAGCGGCGGCAAAGGCGCCTATGTGGACGATATCCAGGTATATACCTTTGTGACCAGAGGAGAGCTTTATAACATGGACGGCAGTGAAGGAAAATGCATTGAAGCCCTGCGGCTTATGAATCAAAAATTATAATCCGTACATACTATCCTTGTCATTTGGTAAACATGAAGACCAGGAGAAGGAGGTAAGGACTATGACCAAGCTGGAATGTAGTGTAAAGAACTGCCTGCACAACGCTGACAACTGCTGCTGTAAGGCGGCCATTGCGGTGGATGGCAACAAGGCTAAGACGGCGGAGCAGACCTGCTGTGCAAGCTTTGACGAGAACAAGGGAGGCAAGTTCACCAACCTGTTCAAGACCCCTGAGACAAGGCTGGAGATTGCCTGCGACGCAGTAAAATGTGTCTACAATGAGGAGCACCGCTGCAGCGCTGAGCGCATTGATATAAGCGGTGACGGTGCCTGCGAGTGCACGGAGACCAGGTGCAGTACCTTTAAGGCCAGATAGATTCAGAATCAGGACAGGATGGGCGGGGACGTCTTACGGGGAACCGGAAGGCGTCCCCGCCCTTTTGCCGAAGACTGTAGAAGGGGTTATAAAGGTTTAGAAGAAAAGCATTATAAGAAATCATAAGAAAAGTTTTAAAATTAGAGTTGACAAATACGATCAAATGTAGTAAATTAATATAAGTTGTGAGAACGACTGACAGGAAAGCAGGTATCCGCCTCACCCTGGCACGAACATGTGACCCGGGTTCATAGATGAAACGATGTGCTGTATTATTTCAGGGAGTTTCCGTGTGAGATAGGGCAGCAGATGGTTTTATATGAGGAAGTGGATAGCCAGGCTGTCCGCTTTATTTTTTGCCCTACAGGGAAAGAACGGGGCATGCCGATTCCAGAACAACATGACTTATTTGGAGGTGTACGACTATTAGCGAATTAATGATTAACGAGCAAATCAGAGACAAGGAAGTACGGCTGATTGGCGAGGACGGGGAGCAGTTAGGCATCGTGCCGGGAAAAGAGGCACTGAGGATGGCTCAGGAAGCAGAGCTTGACCTGGTGAAGATTGCACCTACGGCAAAGCCGCCGGTATGTAAGATTATCGACTATGGCAAGTACCGTTATGAACTGGCACGCAAGGAAAAAGAAGCCAAGAAGAAACAGAAGGTAATCGAGATAAAGGAAGTTCGTTTGTCACCCAACATTGACACCAACGACTTGAACACCAAGGTGGGAGCTGCCAGAAAGTTTTTGGAGAAGGGCGACAAAGTGAAGGTGACACTTCGTTTCCGCGGTCGTGAGATGGCCCATATGTTCAAGTCCAAATACATCCTGGATGATTTCGCTGAGAGTTTAAAGGATATCGCAGTTATAGATAAACCCTCCAAAGTTGAAGGAAGAAGCATGGTTATGTTTTTAACTGCAAAACGTTAAAATAGAAAGTTTTAAGGAGGAAATTTACAATGCCAAAGTTAAAAACCAGCAGAGCAGCAGCAAAGCGCTTTAAAAAGACAGGAACCGGTAAGTTAGTCCGCAATAAAGCTTACAAGTCTCACATCTTAACTAAGAAATCCACTAAGAGGAAGAGAAATCTTAGAAAAGATATCGTTACCGATGCTACCAACTCAAAGGTAATGAAGAAGATTTTACCATATCTGTAAGTTTGAATTGTAGAAGGAGGAATTACCGATGGCAAGAATAAAAGGCGGTTTAAATGCAAAGAAGAAACACAATAGAGTCTTAAAGATGGCTAAGGGCTACAGAGGCGCCCGTTCCAAGCAGTACAGGATTGCAAAGCAGTCTGTAATGCGTGCCCTGACCAGCTCCTATGCAGGCAGAAAAGAGAGAAAGAGACAGTTCAGACAGCTGTGGATTGCACGTATCAACGCTGCAGCACGTATCAACGGCCTGTCCTACAGCAAGTTCATGTACGGCTTAAAGTTAGCTGAGGTTGACTTAAACCGTAAGGTTCTGTCTGAAATGGCTATCAATGACGCAGAGGGATTTGCAAAGTTAGCTGAACTGGCTAAGTCCAAGATTGCTTAACTTAGAATTGATATAGGATTACAAGAGGGTATTGCAGGACAAGCTGCAGTGCCCTCTTTTTTGAAACGGACTTTTCGCGGCTGTTTCAAAAAAGGGAGGAGAATGAGTTGAAGAAAGCGCTGATATACGGGATTCTGGCATCCTTTTTCTTTGCGTTTACCTTTATCCTGAACAGAAGCATGAATCTGGCCGGAGGATACTGGATGTGGGCGGCCAGCCTCAGGTATCTGTTTACATTTCCCATATTGTGGATTATGCTGGCAGGGAGCCCCTCGGCGGGCAGGGTGTGGAGCGCCGTAAAAGAGGCGCCTGTCTCATGGCTGGTATGGAGTACGGTGGGTTTCGGACTGTTTTACGCACCTCTTACCTTCGGATCCGTGTTGGGGGAATCCTGGCTGGCAGCGGCTACCTGGCAGCTGACCATAGTGGCTGGCGTGCTTTTGACGCCGTTATTTGGAAAAAGAATACCAATCCGGAACCTGGGGTGGTCTGTTCTCGTACTGGCAGGCGTATTTATGATGCAGGTGCCTCATCTGAAGCGGATGGAGGTGAGGACTGTGCTCTTTACGCTGGCACCCATACTGGTGGCGGCATTTTCCTATCCCCTGGGAAACCGCAAAATGATGGCGCTTTGTCCGGCAGGCATGACCACCCTGGAACGGGTTTACGGCATGACACTGTGCAGCATGCCCTTTTGGATTTTCATGTCTGGCTGGGCCTGGGTAAAAGCTGGGCCGGCAGGCCGCGGACAGGTATTCCAGTCCCTGTGCGTGGCTCTGTTTTCAGGTGTTATTGCAACGATCCTGTTCTTTAAGGCCACGGACCTGGTAAAAGAGAATCCGCGCCATCTGGCAGTGATAGAGGCTACCCAGTGCGGTGAGGTGGTATTTACCCTGCTGGGAGGAATCCTGCTGCTAAAGGACAGAGTTCCGGAGCCGGCGGGACTGGCCGGAATTGCGGTGATTGTGGCCGGCATGGTGGGAAACAGTCTGTCCGCGGGGAAACAGTGCGGTGAAAGCGCGGTATACCCGGCGGATTCCCGGCAGTAAATAAGGGAAAAAGCATCCTCCAAGCGTTATAATAACCAAAGGAGGTTGTGGGCAATGATTAAGGATGCATATGTACAATACCAGTCGCGGAAAGCGGCAAAGGACCTGTTTGATGCAATGGAACTGCTGCCGGGGCGGGTGAAGATGGAGCGGGATGTCCACTATATTGACGATAAGACAGCAGCTATGAATCTGCATCTGGTCCTGATGATGGCGGCCCTGGAGGACGGGTTATGGCAGTGAGGCTGTTCATGGAAAGGCAGACCACAGGAAAGTAAGGGAGAAAAAGAGGGACAATGAAGAAGGCGGATAATAAAGATGAGAAACTGAATATGAATCTTTCATGGAAAATACTGGATGAGACAACTGTAATTAAGGATTCATGGATTGATATGCGCGCCAGCACCTGCCAGCTGCCAGGCGGCATGGTCATTGCCCCCTTTTATGTCAATCATCTGCCGGATTTTGCGGTGGTAGTGGCGGTAACGCCGGAGCACAGGGTGATAATGGTGCGCCAGTACCGCCACGGTGTGGAGAAGGTGCTTCTGGAGCTTCCGGCGGGATGCATCGAGGCAGGAGAGGATCCAAAGGACGGTGCTGCCAGAGAACTGCTGGAGGAAACCGGATACAAGGCAGGGAGTCTGGAATTCCTCTTCAAAATCGCCCCGAATGCCAGCAACTGCACCAGCTATGCCCAGTGCTACCTGGCCAGGAATGTATTCCCGGCCGCACCCCAGAATCTGGATGAGACAGAGGCCTTGGAGGTAGTGGAGTTGGAGGGGGAGGAAGTGAAGCGTTTGCTGAGGGAAGGCGGGGTAGAACAGGCCGTACATGTGGCGGCGCTGTACAGGGCGGCTGAGCTGGGAGCATTAGGTTAAATGGGATGACTGTAAACCGTATGGGTGATGCTATGAACAAAAAATGAAACTTTGATTTGATACAGGCGGGCGCCGGATGTGGCCAGGCCCGCCTTTCCATACCTTTAATGCTCTCCTGTTTTATAATCATCTCTTGCCCAGTTGGGAGCATTGATAGGGCCTGCCTTGGCGTTTCCGTTTTTGGCAGCCCCCTGGATTTCGGGAACCTGGGCCTGCTCATTTTTGGGATGGTTCATTTTGTGGTGGTTCTCGGTTCCGTGATTATCAGCGTCGTAAGGGCTGGGCCTTCTCATTCCTGCTTTTGCCATGGTGATACCTCCTGTCCATAGTAGTTTTTGTATGATTGGCGGAAAATATTCAGGAGAAGGTTCCTTTCCGATTTTGCATTTGGTTTTTCCGCCAAATCCACATATTGCCAGCTGTGAATTTGCCTGCGTACCCGATACAGAAACATTAAAAAAACAGTACTGAAACATTACAGATAACGTTGAAAACAACGAAAAAACGTTACTGTCATTATGGCATAGTTAAGGAATCGTTAATAATTATTATTTTGCATTCCCTCCCAATATATGGTACACTGAGTCCTGTATCATATATTGTTTTTACGGGAGTGATTGCGGCGATGCTGGAGATATCAGGAATTTATAAGTCCTATCACAGACAGAATATTTTAGCGGGAGCGGACCTGACAGTGGCTCCGGGAGAATGTGTGGGCATTGTGGGGTATAACGGCTGCGGCAAGACGACTCTTTTGTCCATTCTGGCAGGTGCCCAGAAAGCGGACCGGGGCAGTATCTTATATAATGGCAGGGAGGCGTCGGGCCATCCGCGGGTATTTGCGGAGGAGGCGGCTTATGTGCCCCAGGAGAATCCTCTTATGGAGGAACTGACAGTAAGGGACAACCTGCTATTGTGGTACAGGGGAAGCAGAAAGCAGATGGAATCGGATTTAAAGGACGGAGCAGCTTCCATGCTGGGTGTGGACTGCATGCTGGATCGTACAGCGGGAAAGCTTTCCGGCGGGATGAAGAAGCGGCTCAGCATAGCATGCGCCCTGTCCAACCATGCTCCTGTTCTTATTATGGATGAGCCGGGGGCTGCCCTGGATTTGGAGTGTAAGGAAATTATCCGGAATTATCTCAGGGAATATATGGCTTCGGGCGGGGCTGTTATACTGACGTCCCATGAGCTGGCGGAGCTGGCCTTGTGTACCAGGATGTGCATACTAAAAGGCGGAGTTTTAAGGGAAATCGAATGTGGACTGTCGGCAAAAGAGCTGATTAGCCAATTTCGATAGATTCATAACAAAAGGACAGCCGCAGCAGCATTTAAGGCGGCGGAAGGATCCTTTTACAAGGGAGGAGAGAGAAATATGAAATGTACCAAGTGTGGAGCAGAGCAGGAAGCAGATGTGAAATTCTGTACCCAGTGCGGGGCTCCGATGGAACATGAGGATCAGACACCGGAAAACAACGGCCCGGAGCCGGCAGACAAGGAACCGGCGTCCGGCGCGGAGGCAGTAAAGTCGGAAGAACCGGCATCCGGTGCGGAGGCAGTAAAAGCAGAGGAACCGGCGGCCAAAGCAGAGACAGTAAAAGCAGAGGAACCGGCGGACGAAGCAGAGGCAGTAAAAGCAGAGGAACCGGCGGCTGAAGCAGAGAATGTAAAAACAGAGGAACCGGCTCCGGCAGCAGTGACTGTGCCGGAAGAGCCCCAGCCAAATAAGAAGTTTATCAAGATATTGGCTGCGGTCATCGCCTTTGCCGCTGTTATTGCCGTTGCAGCGCTGGCCTATGTGAAGATGACCACAAAGGATCCAAAGCAGGTGGTCATTGACGCTTTTGAAAATGTATTCCCGGAAGGACAGGTTTACCCTTCTGAGGAGCTGTTCGGCCTGAAGGACTTTGCTGAGACAGTGAAGACAGCAGACAGCCAGGGCGGCCTGACACTTAAGATGGACAGCTGCTCGGATGCGACAGTCAATGCTTATGCAGGAAGCGGCCTGCGCTTTGAGGCAAAGGACGACAAGACCAACGGCAGGAGCTTCTTCAACATGGGAGTTATCTACAGCGGAATGGACCTTGCCAATCTGAACGCATATTACGGGGATGATACCCTGATGCTTGCGGTTCCGGAGCTGTCCGCCAAGGTGTTTACCGTGGACCTGGGAGAAGGACTGGCAGACCGTATTAAGAATTCGCCTACCGTGGGACCTCTGCTGGAGCAGAACGGCGTGGATGTAGAAGGCATGGCTGTTTATTTCACAGAGCTGATGGACGAGGCTGAAAAAGCACAGACAGAAGGCAGACAGCCCTTTGATGTAGAGGCGCTGATTAACCGTTATAAAGAAGGATGCAAGGCCCAGGAGAATTTCAAGGCTGCCCTGACAGTTGAAAAGGCCGCTAAGGGAACCTACACCATAGACGGCGCCCAGGTAAGCTGCAAGGGATATAATGTGACTGTCAGCAAGGATTCCATGATTGAATTCCTTCGCCAGTCTTCTGATTTCTTCCTTCAGGACGAGACCCTGAAAGCAGATTTTATGCGTCAGCTGGAGACCACCGTTAAGATGAGCGAGCTTATGGGAGGAACCATGTCAGGGACCGGAACCATGTCCGCGGAGGAGATGCAGCAGCAGTCCTACGAGGAGGCAAAGAAAATGGTGGACCAGATGATAGAATATCTGGACAAGGCGCTGACTGATGTAAACATGACGGTTTATGTGGATAAGAAGGGACGCCTGGCAGCAGTGGAAGGCTCCACCAATCTCTATGTTGAGGATACAGATGTTTCTGAAGAGGGATATATTGCACTGACCTTTAGCTGCCAGCTTCAGGGCGGCGCCTATCTGACTCAGAATGCCCTGGCCAGCATTACGTTGGAGGATGCCACGGATACGGTGAGCATTGATATGGTGAAGCAGGGAAGCTACGATAAAAGCGTGCTGACCAGCGACCTTTCCCTGGATTTGACTGTTCCCGGTGATGAGACCTATAACTTTACATACACCAGTACATATGATTCCAAGGACGGAAGCTACCACCTGTCAGGCGAGGTAGGAGGAAATGGCTCACAGCTTGTGAAGATTTCCGCTGAAGGCGCAGTGGACCAGCTGGAAAAGGGAAAATCCGTCCATGTGAACATTGATTCTCTGGAGACATCCATTATGGATGATTCCGTGAATGTGGTTCTCAGCGGTGAATACTACTATCAGCCGCTGGAAGGCGAAATCAGTCCTTTAGAGGGCGAGACCATGGATGTGCTGTCTGCCACGGAAGAGGATTGGACCAATGTAGGGATGGAAATGCTGTTTGGCGTCATGGGATTAGGCAGCCAGATGGGAGTATCCATGTATTAATAAGATAAAAGGAATGGGAAGATATGTCTGCACGTCTGGTTTATCTCAGGCTTGAGTTGAAACGAGCATGTAAAAAGCTTCCCCACATCTTTGCAGGGGCAATCGTGCTGTTACTTTTAGCGGGTACGATTGCCCTTTTGTCAGCCAGGATGCTGTATGGGGAAACATCGGCGGGGAGGATTACCGTAGGGGTAGTGCTTCCTGAAGGAGATGCTGTGGCGAAGAAGGCACTGGCCATGGTCAGTTCGCTGGAAAGCGTCAAGAGCATCTGCGATTTTGAATATATGAATAAAGAAGAATGCCTGGATAAGCTGAAAGCAGGAAAACTGTACGCAGTGATGGAGGTGCCGGAGGGATTTGTGCAGGATATTATGAATGGAACCAATACCCCGGTGAAAATTCTGCTGCCAAAAGGAGCGGGTCTGGAAAGCCGCATTTTCAAAGAACTGACTGATGCAGGCGCCTCTACTCTGGGAGCCAGCCAGGCGGGAATCTACGCGGGGGACGAACTGCTGTACCTTTACGGCATGGCGGATTCGGTGAGCAGCCTGGAGGCGGACCTGAACCGGATTTATATGGGTTACAGCCTGCCGCGCATGGATTACTTTAAGAATGTAAGAGTCAGTGCCACAGGGGACGTGGATACGATTCACTTTTACGGCATCAGCACAGCTGTACTGTTTCTGCTTCTCTGTGCCATTCCCGTATCAGCCTATCTTGCCTCCGGCTCTGCGTCCATGAAGGGCCAGCTGGCCCTTATAGGAGTGGGGAAGGGGACTCTGGTTGCAGCCAGGATTTTAGGGGTGGGGATGCTGTTTCTGTCGGTGGCCCTGTGTACGGCTCTGGGAGCGTCTTTTGCGGGGCTGATAGAATTCAGCCTGCCCGGGCTGGCAGCCCTGGTGATGGTCTGCCTGGGGGCCGCGTCCCTGGTGGTGTTCCTCTACCAGGCGGCCGGAAGCCTGATGGGCGGTGTCATGCTGCTGTTTCTGGCGGTGACTGCCATGCACTTTTTGTCCGGGGGATTTCTTCCCCTGGTATTCCTGCCCACCACCTTCCGGGCTGCAGCGCCGTTTCTGCCCACCTATGTGCTGATGGAGGGGATGAAGTTGGTGGTCACATCTTCTTTTAGCCTGGCAGTATTTATAAAGCTGGCAGTCCTGGCCATGGCCGGGTTTCTGCTCAGCGTGGGAGCGGAGGTGGTCAGGGAATGAAGCGGGTCGCTATGTGGTTTTTTCTGTCATGCAAGCGATATATGAGAAAATGGTCCTTTCTTTTCATCCTCCTGCTCCTTCCTGCCGGGGTGCTGGCAGCCGGCCAGGCCCAGAAAAAGGGAAGCCAGGACATAAGTATAGCCATCAGTGTGGAAGAGAGCGGGGAGAACTCCCTGGGTGATGCCCTGGCGGACAGCCTTGTGAACCGGCCGAGAGGAGAGGATGCGGGAATGTTCCGTTTCTATCTGTGCCGTGACGAGGAAGAGGTAAAGGCAGAAGTGGCGTCCCGGCGGGCGGAATGCGGTTATGTGATATATGCCGGACTGGAGGAGAAACTGGATACCAAATCCTATAAGCGTTCTATCGGCGTATATTCGGCTCCGTCCACCGTGGCTTCGGCTCTCTCCACGGAGACTGTGTTTGCAGCCCTTATGAAGATATACGATGGGAAATTGCTGGCAGATTATGTGGCTGAAAATGAACTGTTTGACCATCTGGGAGCACCAGGCGGCGAAGCCAGAGAGGAAGCAGCCGTACAGGCAAAGGAGCTTTACACAAAATGGCTGGAGAGTGGTTCCACCTTCCGGTTTGAATACCAGTTTCAGGGCAGGGATGGAGAGGAAATAGATGTTGCCAGCAGCCGGACAGATGTCTTTCCGGTCAGGGGCCTGGTGGCTGTTTACGTGTTCATTACCGGGCTATATGGAGCTGTGGTCATGTGCGGCGATGAGGAGAGGGGATTATTTCTTCCTCTTTCATACGGATACAGGATACCCTGCCGCGTGGCTTCCATGGCGGCTCCTGCCGTCATGGTCAGCATATCAGGGCTTCTGGCCTTGTGGGCGGGCGGCGTGATGACATCCTTTCCAAGAGAGGCTGCGGCCATGGCCGGTTACTGCTGTGTTGTCATAGCATCGGCCTGGATTCTGCGCCTGGTGTGCCGCAGGCCCCAGGTTCTCTGCTGCATCATACCCTTCCTGGTTATCGGAAGCCTTGTGTTCTGTCCTGTTTTTGTGGATGCAGGGAGGTTCTTTCCGGGACTGGACCAGGTGGGGAGGCTGTTTCCTCCCTGGTATTATCTGCAGATGTTCAGGTGATTTGATCATTAGATATAGTAACATTTTTACTGCGGTTCAAAACAAACCGGAGCTGAAATCCTCTAACACAGATTTCAGCTCCGGTTTTAATTTCTAGTATCAGTCTTTTGTAAAGTACATGGAGATTCCCTGCCCGCCGCCAATGCACATGCTTACCATGGCGTCCTTTTTATCGGTCCGCTGCAGTTCATAAAGTACCTTCACGGCCAGGATAACACCGGTTGCTCCGATGGGATGGCCGATGGAGATTCCTCCGCCGTAAATATTTACTTTTTCGGGGTCCAGTCCCAGGTCGCGCCGTACGGCAAAGGCCTGGCTTGCAAAAGCCTCGTTGATTTCAAACATATCAATGGCCTTAAGGTCCAATCCCAGTTTCGCTGCCAGCTTTTCACTGGAGAGCTTGGGAGCGTATCCCATGACGGCTCCGTCGTTGCCGGCAACCGTGCAGCCCTTAATGGTAAGGAGAGGCTTGACGCCCAGGGCGTCTGCCTTTTCCCTGGACATGACAACCACAGCGGCAGCGCCGTCGTTCAGACTGGAGGAATTGCCCGCAGTCACGGTTCCGTCCTTCACAAAACATGGTTTTAAGCGCTCCAGCTTTTCTATGGTCTGGCTGGCTCTGGGGCCTTCGTCAGTGTCAAAGACAGTGATGTTTCCTTTTCTGTCCTTTAATTCCACCGGGAGGATTTCGTCTTTGAACTTACCGGCTTCGATGGCTGCCGCTGCCCTCAGGTGGCTTTCCAGGGCATACTGGTCCTGCTCCTGGCGGGTCACATTGTATTTTTCTGCTACATTTTCAGCTGTCACGCCATTGTGGTAGGGGCCTAAGGGCCAGGTCAATATATCAATGACGCCGTCCTCAAACACCTTGTGTCCCATCCTGGCACCCCAGCGGGCGTCCTTCACATAGTAGGGAAGCTGGGAAATGTTCTCGGTGCCCGCAGCAACCACCACGTCTGCAAACCCTGTCTGTATCTCCATCACTGCGTCGGCAATGGCCTGAAGGCCTGAGCCGCACTGGCGGTTGACGGAATAGGCGCATGTTGTTTCGGGAAGTCCGGCTTTCAGGCTGACGGCTCTGGCTACAAAACCGCATTCCGCAATCTGGCCCACCTGGCCCACAATAGTCTCATCTACATCAGAGGGCTCTATACCGGCACGCTTCACGGCCTCTTTTACAACCATGGCGCCCATATCAATGGCGGAAATATCCTTGAGGCTTCCGCCGAAAGAGCCGACGGGAAGCCGGACTCCGCTGACAATTACTACTTCTTTTAAATTCTCCATATCCGTATCCTCCTCATTTTATATCATTAAAGAATCATACCGCCGCCCACGTTGATTACTTCGCCTGTAATGTAGTTTGCCTCGTCAGAAGCCAGGAAAGCAACCATATTGGCTACGTCCGCAGGGCTGCCGGCCCTTCCCATAGGTATCTTGCTTATCATGGTATCCCACACCTTTTCAGGTACGCCGCGGGTCATGTCCGTGTCGATAAAACCAGGGCAGATGGCATTGCAGGTGACGCCCTTTCTTGCCAGCTCGCGGCATGCTGTCTTGGTGAGGCCCACCACGCCGGCTTTGGAGGCGGCATAATTGGCCTGTCCGATATTCCCCAGCCAGCTGGCGGAGGAGATGTTGATGATGGCGCCGCTTCCCTTTTCCCTCATAATCTGGGCAGCATACTGGACGCAGTAGAATGTGCCGGTCAGGTTAACCGCAATGACCTGATCCCACTGCTCCACAGTCATCTTGTGCAGCATGGCGTCGCGGTTGATTCCGGCGTTGTTGACAATAACATCCAATGTGCCGAAAGACTCCACGGTAAAGTCCATCATTGCCTTTACCTCGTCCTGCTTGGCGATATTGACGGCAAAGGCCTTGGCTGTGCCGCCGGAAGCGTTGATTTCCTCAGCAGTTGCAGAGGCTGTTTCCATTGACATGTCGGCTACGATGACCTTGGCGCCTTCTGCTGCCAGTTTTAAGGCAATCCCTTTGCCGAGGCCGCGGCCGGCACCTGTTACAATTGCGGTTTTGTTTTCGAGTCTCATGATTAATCCTCCTTAATGTGAATATGTTATTGGAACTGTTCAGGACGGAGTCTCATCCTGACCGTCCCGAACTGCTGCGTATTAATTAGAAAATATATACTTTCTAAGTCCGAAGGGAGCACCCTCCATGAAAATGGCTGTATCCATCTCCTTCAGATCAGGGCTGATCAGGGGAGTGAATTCCATCAGGTCCAGGACCTGGGTCTGGATATCAATTCCGGGGGCGATTTCGGTCAGGGTCAGTCCCTCCGGACGAAGCTCAAATACGGCCCGTTCCGTTACATAGTGCATTTTCTGGCCCTTTTCTCTGGCGATTCTGCCGTTATAGGAAACCTGCTTAATCCGGCTGACAAATTTAATTAAAGAACCCTCCTGGTTGATATGAAGCCTTCCTCCTTCAAAGGAGCAGTCCAGTCCTTTGGCGGTAAAAGAGGAGCAGAAGACCACGTGCTTGGCATTGGTGGTAATATCAATAAAACCGCCTGCTCCCGTGGGCTTTGGCCCTAAACGGGTGGCATTGACATTTCCCTCGGCGTCCACCTCGCCTGCACCCATGTAGGTGACATCCACACCGGGTCCGTTATAATAGTCAAACTGGTCGTCGTGCCGGACCAGGGCAAACTGGTTCCTGGCAATTCCAAAGTCGATACCGCCCATGGGAATGCCACCGTAGATACCGGATTCCACGGTTATGGTCACATCCTCCGACATCCCCTCCTCTGTGATAATGGGGCCGACGACATCATTGGGAATCCCGGTTCCCACATTCAGCACATCGTCGGGCGCCAGCTCCATCAATGCCCTGCGCCCGATAACCTTGCGCAGCGAGATGGGGAGGACGTCGTCGGATGATACAGGCGCCTTGGTATCTCCGCAGTAGGCAGGGTCCATATAGAAACTGTGGGTCTGCCTGTGGTCCTCTTCGGGATTGGGACAGATGACAACCGCATCAATGAATACCCCTGGCACAATCACGCGTTTGCAGTGGAGGGAACCGGCCCTGACTTTATACTTTGCCTGGGCCAGCACCTTTCCGCCGAATTTTTTGCATGCCATGACGGCGGAGAACACTTCCAGCTGCATGGCCTCCTCGTCTGTGGTCAGATTGCCGTATTCATCCACATAGGTTCCCCGGATGATGCAGTAATCCAGAGGGATGGGTTTATAGCGCATATATTCCTCGCCGCCGATGGTAACCACCTCATTGATATCGGGAGCGCTCATGGTGATTTCGTTCATTTTGCCTCCGTCAATCCTGGGGTCGATGAAGGTGCCCAGGCCCACCTTGGTGATTTTTCCGGGCTCGCCTCCGGCCATGCTGCGGTATAACTGGGCAAACTGGCCCTGGGGAATGCAGTAGGCCAGAATCTTGTTGTCGGCAATCAGCTGCATCATTCTGGGCTGCAGTCCCCAGTGGCCCCCGATGATTCTGGAGAGCATGGTCTCATGGGCAAAATGCTGGATACCTCGGTCTCGGTCGCTCTGCCCGCAGGAATGGACCAGAGTCAGTCCTCTGGGACTTCCTGTCTCTAAAAAGCGCTGTTCAATGGCTTTGAGAATGGTTTCGGCTGCCGACACCAGGGTCATGCCGATGGTTGCCACGGTTGCGTTGTCGGCAATCATGGCAGCGGCTTCTTCGCCGGTGATAAAAACTGGTTTTCTCATTTTTGTGTAACCTCCTTACTGTTCTGGCTGCATGAAAAGTTTCCGTATGGCTGATTTATTTACTTTGTTATTGGGCGTGAGAGGGAGCTCGTTCAGGAAAAGAATGCGGGAAGGAATCATGTATTTGGCAATCCTGCATTTCAGCAAATCCTGTATCTGCTGTTCCGTCAGAATGCTTTCAGGAGACAGCTTCACCGCGGCCACAGGCACTTCGCCGTAGATATCGTGGGGAATCCCCACCACAGCCGCCTCATCAATCCCGTCCAGCCTGTACAGCTCATTTTCAACATCAAAGCTCCATATTTTTTCTCCGCCCCGGTTTATCATGTCCTTTTTCCGGTCCACGATAAACAGATACCCCTCCCCGTTAAAATATCCCAGATCTCCGGTACGGAGCCAGCCGTCTCCGTCCAGCTCCCCGGTTCCCTTTTGATAATACCGGTCCAGGAGAACTGTCCCCCTGACTGCGATTTCCCCTACCTGGCCTGTCTGCATCTGTGAACCTGAGTCATCCAGTATACAAAAGCAGGTGCCGGGAATGGGAAGGCCCGAGGAACCAATGTAACTGCTGGTGGAAGCATCGCCCGGAAAGATGGTGGCAGGCGAACATGTCTCGGTCAGCCCGTATACAGTGTGAAATACGGCGCAGGGCAGCCAGCGGTGGATTTCTGTCAGCTTTTCCTTTGACATGTTGCTGCTTCCGCAGGCCAGAAGCCTCAGACTGGGCAGGGAAGGAAAACTGTCCTTCTCCCTCAGCAGCAGGGAAAATACGGCCGGTGCGGCGTGGAGAAATGTGATTTCCTTGTCGTTTACATCCCTGAGAACCCGTTTGGCATCAAAGAACTTGTGCAGGTAAACGGTTCCGCCTGCATACAGGGTCAGTCCCAGAAGCGCCACCAGCCCGGTTACCAGGTATATGGGAATGGGAATAAGGGTGGTGTCCCGGTCCGTTATCTGGAAAATTCTCTGGTAGGAGACAATGGCGTGCATGATGCTGTAATTTTTGATAATGACTCCCTTGCTCTGGGAGGTGGTGCCGGATGTGAACATGATGAGCGCGTCATCCTCCTCCCTGCCAAGGGAGGGAACGGGGCTGAGATAGGAGGCGCACAGGTGGGAAAAACCAAATCCGTCCTGACTCCGTCCGGGCTTCATCAGATGGACGCCGGAGGTTTCCAGCGGTACGAACCAGTCATAAAATTTTTCATCACACAGGATGTACTGGAGATCGGCCTTTGCTGTCAGTGAAAGCACTTCGTTCCGGCTGTATTTGCTGGGGAGCGGTATTACCACGGCTCCCAGTTTTGTAAGAGCCAGGAAGGTCACGCAGAATTCAACGCTGTTGAACATCATGATGCCTGTCTTGGTTCCCGGCTTGATATCCGATATGTAATATAGGTAAGAAGAAAAATGGTCGGCCATGTCCCTTAGTTCTGTATAGGTATAAGTAGCGCCGCTGTCATCCACAACTGCTGTCTTGTCCGGATGGCGTGCGGCAGATAAGGATAAGGCGTCGTATAAATTGGCAGGAAGATTGGGATAGGTCAAATAAGTCTTACCGGAAAAGGTCTTTTCTATCATATCTGAAGTATAAGAGCGATTCCAAAGAGTTGTTCCGTTAATCATAATTAATACCCCCGTGTATTAGAGAAACCGATTTCGTTCTTTAAGGCTAATAGTAAACGAAAATGATTCAATAGTCAATAACAAAAATATGTTTATTTTTGGCATTCTATTATAATAGAGACAATGTGATATAAAAATATGTAAAAAATATTATGCATATTGTACATTTGGTGAAGAGGCGAGCCAGATTTAAAACGGGTAAAATCTGACCATATGCACAATAACATTGATAAAAAATAAACAATTTTTGAAAAATAGACAATATATACACTGAAAATTTGTCAAAAAAGTAAAAAAGCATTAAAACAAGAGGAAAACCAGAATAAACTTATTGATTTTAACGAAACCGTGTGCTATGCTTGGAACAACGTAACGAAACTGTTTTCTAAAAAGAACGAAATATTACGAAACTGATTCGCTAATTACGATTGGCGGACACAAACTGTATGATGCAAAAGGAGGGGATTGAATCGTTGAGATACAGGGAAAGAAAGGGGGAAGATGGAAGATAATGATACTTGATTTAGAAGGACGCCGGGCGGTTGTCACAGGAGGCAGCCGTGGACTGGGATATGGAATTGCCCAGGCGCTGCACGATTCAGGTGCAGAGGTAATCATAACCGGCAGGACCGGGAAGGTGTGGGAAGCTGCCGCAGAAATAGGAAGCAGCGGACCTCCGGCTTATGGAGTGACAGGAGATTTAAGCAGGCAGCAGCAGCGGGAAACGGTCTGTGAGCAGATTTTGGAGATTTACAATGGACGTGTTGATATCCTGGTTAATGCGGCCGGAACATTAAACAGATGTGCCGCTTTTGAGGTGACGCAGGAGGATTGGAATGAAGTGGTGGAGCTTAATCTGAACGCTGTGTTCTTCATGTCTCAGAGAATTGGAAGGTCTATGGCGGCCCGCCGTTACGGAAAGATTATCAACATAGCATCCATGGATTCCTTTTTTGGCAGTGTTCTGGTTCCGGCCTACAGTGCCAGCAAAGGCGGGGTTGCCCAGCTGACAAAAGCATTATCAAATGAGTGGGCGGCAGAAGGAATCAATGTCAATGCCATTGCCCCTGGATACATGGCCACGGAGCTGACAGATACCATGAAGGTAAAGAATCCTGCCCAATACGAGGAAACCACCCGCAGGATACCCATGGGAAGATGGGGGACTGCGGAGGATCTTAAGGGGCTGGCAGTGTTTTTGGCTTCCGATGCCTCTGCTTATATATCCGGGGCAGTTATACCGGTAGACGGAGGTTTTTTGGGAAGGTAGAAACGGGTGGAAACGTGTTCGTGAACACGGAGCTGTTATCAAATTAGTTGGGAGGTAGTAACATGAATATATTTTTGCAGGCGGCTGCCAATGGGATTATGGTGGGCGGAATTTATGCACTGATAGGTATGAGCCTGACGCTGATTTTCGGAGTTATGAAGATTATCAATTTTTGCCAGGGCGAGCTGCTGATGCTGGGTATGTACATATCCTTTGTTCTGTTTGACCAATGCGGTCTTGACCCCTTTGTGGCAATCCCCATTGTGGCGGTGGTGATGTT
The DNA here is from genome assembly GCF_020554465.1 of Enterocloster sp. 210928-DFI.2.20. Taxonomy (NCBI): domain Bacteria; kingdom Bacillati; phylum Bacillota; class Clostridia; order Lachnospirales; family Lachnospiraceae; genus Enterocloster; species Enterocloster sp. 210928-DFI.2.20. The sequence goes on along the minus strand of NZ_JAJCHK010000015.1, from coordinate 34,041 downwards.
CGCCTTTGGGGCGCTTTTGCAGTCAACGCTGATTACGCGGTCCCTGCACGGCAATGACGATACCAATGTGCTGTTTTTAACGGTTGGACTGGGAATTCTGTTCCAGAATGTAGCGCTTCTTTATTTTAAATCGGATTACAGAACGGCCCAGAGTATGTTTTCCGAGAAAATCGTGCAGCTGGGAGCCATAAACTTAAGCCTTCCCAAGGTGCTGAGCTTTGTGATTCTTCTGGCGGTAACCATCCTTTTGTTTGCTTTCTTAAAGTATACCAATATAGGAAAGCAGATTCGCGCCACTTCCCAGAACAGTACCGGAGCCCAGGTCTGCGGTATCAAAACAAAGCTGGTCTATGCCACTACATACGGTCTGGGAGCTGCCATTGCCGGAATCACCGGAGCCTGTCTGATGTCCTTTTATTATGTATTCCCTACGGTTGGCGCCGTGTATGGGACGAGGTCCTTCATTGTGGTAACCATGGGAGGACTGGGAAGTGTTATCGGAGCCTTTGTCAGCGGCATTGTATTGGGACTTATGGAAACCGTGGGAGCCGTGGTTGTGGGTTCCTCCTTTAAGGATACCATCGTGTTCCTGGCATTTATATTGATTCTGGTAGTGAAACAGACAGTGAAAACAAGACGGGGGTAGATAGCAATGAAGAAAAAAATAGGTTCCAGACAGATTTTATTATTGATTTTACTTCTAATCGCAGCTGTGATACCCGTATTTGTCCGTACACCGTACCTGCTGTCGATTTGCGTGATGACATTTTACATGGCCAGCGCGTCCCTGGCCTGGAGTATCCTGGGCGGGCTGACAGGCCAGATTTCCCTGGGACATGCCTCCTTTATGGGGCTGGGCGCATATATGTCCACTCTTTTGCTGGTTAAGCTGAATGTATCGCCGTGGATCAGCATTCCTCTGGTGTTTCTGTTTGTGGGAGCGTTAACCGCATTGCTGCTGTCGCCCTGTTTCGTGCTGAGGGGGCCGTATTTTTCACTGGTTACCATTGCGTTTGGAGAGGCGTTCCGCAATCTGATGACCAACTGGGATTTTGCCGGCAAGGGGCAGGGGCTTTTGCTTCCCTTTGGCGATAATTCCCTGGCTCTGCTGCGATTTAAGAGTAAAGTGCCCTATTTTTATCTGTCCCTTCTTATGGTAATAGCGGTATATCTGATTGTGCGCGCAATTGACCGTTCCAAGTTTGGATATGCCTTAAAGACAGTGAGGGAGGATGAGGACACAGCCAATGCAATCGGAATCAATCCTCTCAAATATAAGGTGCTGGCCACCTTTGTCAGCTGCGGCCTGATTGCTGTATGCGGTGTGTTCTATGCAAATTATATCCGTTTCATTAACCCGGATATCATGATTCAGGCACAGTCCGTGGAATTCGTTCTTCCGGCTGTAATCGGAGGAATCGGAAGCGTGACAGGCCCCCTGATTGGAGCTATTATTCTTACACCGTTAGCTCAGTATCTCAACTCTACCCTGAGCAGTATAGCGCCCGGAGCCAATCTGCTGGTTTACGCCATCATTCTGATTGTGGTTATCCTGTTCCAGCCAAGAGGTATTATGGGCTGGTATAACGGCAGCAAATTCAAGGTAAAGGTCAATGATATGTTTGACAGGATGGACGGTAAAAAGTAAATCAGGAGAGGAGGGGTTTTAAGTGGGCAACATATTGGAAATAAAGGATTTGAGTAAGAATTTCAAAGGACTGAAGGCTGTGGACAGTGTCAGCTTTGCTGTGGAGGAGGGCGGCATTACCGGGCTCATCGGTTCCAACGGAGCCGGAAAGACAACGGTATTCAATATGATAAGCGGCGTGTTCCCGCCTACGGCCGGCCATATTATCTATAAAAACAAAGAAATTACCGGCATGAAGCCATATCACTATACGTCCATGGGAATTGCCAGGACATTCCAGATCATGAAGCCTCTGGCTTCCATGTCTGTATTGGATAATGTTGCTTCGGGTGCTCTATATGGAAGAAAAAAATATAAATCAGTAAAAGAGGCAAAGGAATACGCAGAGGAAATCCTGCATTTTACCGGATTGTACGAGCGGAAGGACTGGCTGCCGGGAGAAATGGGCACTCCCTTTAAGAAGCGCCTGGAGCTGGCCAGGGCCCTGGCCACGGATCCTGATATGCTGCTTTTGGATGAGGTTATGGCTGGCTTAAATCCCACGGAGACAGATGAGGCGGTGGAGCTGATTCGTAAAATCAATGAGAACGGGACCACCATACTGCTGATTGAGCATGTAATGAGAGCAGTGGCCAATCTCTGCCAGAAAGTGGTTGTTATGCATCATGGTGAGAAAATAACAGAGGGAACGCCGGAGATGGTAATGAATGACCCCTATGTCATCGAGATTTATCTTGGTAAGGAGGAGCATTGATATGGCAGACAGGTATTTTGAGGTAAATAAAATCAATGTCCGGTACGGGGACATTCAGGTGCTTTGGGATATTGAATTTACGGCGGATAAAGGGGAAATCGTAGCCCTGGTGGGAAGCAACGGGGCGGGCAAGAGCACCACGGTTAAGACCTGCGCCGGCCTGATCAGGCCGTTTCAGGGAAATATCCGTTTGGACGGACATGATCTTACCGGAGCGGCTTGCAGAACCTTTATTGACCACGGGGTTATCCTGGTTCCGGAGGGCAGGCAGCTGTTTCCTTCCATGACAATCTATGAGAATCTGGAGATGGGAGCCAGCAGCAAGGCGGCGAAAGCGGCTAAGAAGGACACCATTGAACGGATCTATAACTGGTTTCCTAAGCTGAAGGACAGAAAGAACCAGCTGGCAGGCACCTTAAGCGGAGGCGAACAGCAGATGCTTGCCTTTTCCAGAGGCATGATGGGACTTCCGAAGCTTCTTATTATGGATGAACCTTCCCTGGGACTGGCCCCCAACATCGTGGACAACATATTTTCCATTGCCAAAGAGGTGGCGCAGGAATCCGGGCTTACCATTATCCTGGTGGAACAGGATGTGAGGAAGGCGCTGAGGATTGCCAACAGGGGATACGTGATTGAAAACGGCCAGATTACCGTATCGGGCACAGCCGAAGAGCTTTTGAACAACGATGAGGTGAAAAAGGCGTATCTGGGATTTTAGAGCGCGGTTGGCAGCTGTGTTCCTGCTGCTGCGGAAACAAACTAAAAATGAAAGATGGCCCGTATATGGGTTAATCAAATAAAAGGAGGAGAAATACATGAGGAAACAATTGGTGGCATTGACATTAAGCGCGGCTATGGCAGCGGGTATGCTGTCCGGATGCGGGGGATATGGTTCTGGTTCAGGAGGACAGAAGGATGCGGCAGAGGCAGCAGGAACGGCAGCGGGGGCGGCGGCCACGACCGCGGCCGCAGGCAGTGACGGGACGGCGGAGCCGGCAAAGGCGTCCACCGCAGATGGGGAGCCCATACTGATTGGCGCGCTTTATCCCATGACGGGAGCGCTGGCTGATTCGGGCCAGAACATGAAGGACGGTATTGACTTGGCAGTGGAGGAAATCAACGCGGCAGGAGGAATAAGCGGCCGGCCTATCCAGATTGTATACGGTGATACCCAGGGGGCCAATGCCACGGGCATGACTGAGATGGAACGTTTGATTACACAGGATAAGGTGATGGCGGTAATGGGCGCATATCAGAGCGGTGTTACCGAGGTGGTGTCCCAGGTGGCGGAAAACTACCAGGTGCCCATGATAACAGCCAATGCCACGTCGGATTCCCTTACATCTCACGGATATGAGTATTTCTTCCGCCTGGCTCCCACCAATATGATGTTTATACGTGATATGGAGCAGTATCTTCTGGATTTGTCGGCCAAGGATCCGGCAGATGATATCGACGTCAAGAGTGTTGCGGTCTGCGCGGACAATACTGAATTAGGACAGCAGACAGCCACCTGGGCAAAATACTTTGCAGAAGAGAACGGCCTGGAATTTAAGGGAGAGGTTCTTTACTCCCAGGGCGCGGCGGATTTGACCAGCGAGGTGCTGCAGTTAAAGTCCCTGAATCCGGACGCCCTTATTGTTGACAATTATGTATCGGACGCGATTCTCCTTACAAAGACCATGAACGAGCAGGGGTACAAGCCCAATATCATGATTGCCAAGGCAAACGGTTATACGGAATCCTCTTATCTTCCGTCTGTGGGAGGCCTTGCAAACGGAATCCTTACAGCCACGGAATTCCTGCCGGGGGACAAGGGAACCAAGGTTTCGGACGCGTTTAAGGCAAAGTACGGCGTTGATATGAACGGGCATTCCGCGGAGGCGTACACGGTAGTCTGGATTTTCAGGACAGCTCTTCAGAATCTTGCAGACGCAGGCAAGGAGATTACCTCTGAAGCATTAAAGGATGAGCTGAGTACTCTGGAGATTAAAGATGCCTTCCCGGGAGGCGAGGAGATTATTCTTCCTTATGACACTATCAAGTTCTCCGAGTCTGAATTTAACGGTATTCCTTATAAGAATACCAATATGGACGGCAAGCTGACAATCGCTCAGTTCCAGGATGGTTCGCTTGTTACTGTATGGCCGTTTGATATTGCAAAACACGATACCATTTATCCGGCGCCGTTCAATTAAGGATGACGGGCGAAAGGGGGGAACAGCTGGGGGCTGCTCCTCCTTTTTCGTTTCTCGCAATACCGATTGCATTACATTTTTACTTATATTATAATAATAGCAAGACGCTTATTGGGATAGGTGGATCACAGCCATGTTATTTCAAAGCAGATAAGGAAGTAAGAGAATGAGTATCCAGAAAAAAGATAAGTATACCATTTCCGACGTGGCCCAGATGCTGGGGGTATCGCGTTCCACTATTTCCAGAGCCATGAATAACTCGCCGGGAGTCGGGGAGGAGCTGCGCAAAAAGGTGCTGGATTTTGTGGAGGAGATAGGGTATCAGCCAAATACAATAGCCAGAAGTCTGAGCAAGGGCAGACAAAGCATCATTGCGCTGATTGTCAGCGACATCCGCAATCCGTTTTATGCGGATCTTACCTTTTACATCCAGAAGATTCTTCACAACAATGGATATATGCTGATGGTCCTGAACAGTGAATACGATATCAGGCGGGAAAAAGAGTTCATTCATATGGCTATCCAATTTAATTTTTCAGGTGTATTTTTGCTTACTGCCCAATCAGAGGAGATTGAAAAGGAATTAGATGATATTGAGATTCCGGTTGTGCTGGTAAACAGGATCCTGGGGTCCTATGAAGGGGATTCGGTGCTGTCGGACAATTTCAAGGCCGGTTATATTGCGGCCATGCATCTCATTGAGCTGGGGTATCCGGAGATTGCCTTTGTGAAGGGGCCGGATGTTTCGTCCGCATCGGAGCAGCGGTTCAGGGGATACAGGCAGGCACTGGAAAATTACCGTCTCCCCTTTAAGGAACAAAATGTATTCAAGGGTGATTTGAAGCTGGACACGGGAAGTGAACTGGCAAAGATTTATATATCGGATTTGAAGAACCGTCCAAAGGGAATCGTGATTTCCAACGATATGATGGCCATTGGGTTTGTTGAGCACTGCCGGGAGTCCGGAGTCAAGATTCCGGAACAGATTTCCGTGGTGAGTTTCGACAATATTGTTTTTTCATCACTCTATGACATCAGCTTGACAACGGTGAGCCAGCATGTCAGGGAGATGAGCGAGCATGCCGCCAGACTGATGTTAAAACAGCTGAAAAACCCACAGGAAAAGCCGGAACGGGTGATACTTGACCCCACATTGATTGTGCGCAGAACCACATGTCCGTATGTTCCTGAACAGGATGGGGAATAGGCGGCCGGCTGCTGGGCCGGAGAAGGACCGGATGTGCCGGCGGTGCCGGACTGTCTGGTGCCTGGCCGGTCTGCTGCAGAAAAATGAACATAAAAACAGGAATCTCCATACTGGAAATTCCTGTTTTCTGCCTGCAGAAGATGGGAGTCGAACCCACAAGGTATTACTACCACACGGACCTGAACCGTGCGCGTCTGCCAATTCCGCCACTTCTGCATTTTGTTTTGTTCTGCTGCTTTGTTCAAGCAACGAAGGTTATTATAAATGAGCAGCAGCGATTTGTCAATATTATTTTTTAAATTTTTTATCGAATTTGATTTTTGAAAAAAATTAAAAAAATTTGTCAAAAATGGTTGCCAAGTCGAAAAATCTATGCTATACTACCATTCGTGTTGCGGGAGTGCTGGAATTGGCAGACAGGCAAGACTAAGGATCTTGTGGGTGTATGCTCGTGTGGGTTCAAGTCCCATCTCCCGCATTTTAGAAAAAGGAATCCTTCCAGGCAGGGTTCCTTTTTTTGTTTCTCATAGACTTTCGCTTGTTCCACGCTTGTTCTGTAATTTCCTCATATCGTTGCACAAATATCCTCAACCTGCTATAATTTATACAATATGTTATATTTTTTTCGTCATTTTCATTTGAGAACGGTTTCTGTGACCAGAACCGGAATGAGGGGGATTTTCATGGATTTAAATACAATACTTGAATTAAAGGGCGCAGGGGTGGATATAGATGGCGCCTTACGGCGTTTCAGCGGCAATTCCGCACTGTACGAGAAGTTTCTGAAGAAGTTTCTGACAGACAGTACTTTTTCCCAGATCACAAAGGCCTTTGAGGGAGAGAACCGGGAGGATGCCCTGATGGCAACCCATACCTTTAAGGGTGTTACGGCCAATCTGGGTATGGATAAGCTGTTTAACATATCCTCTTTTATGGTGGACCATATCAGGGCAGACCGTTTTGATGAAGCTGCCGAAGCATATCCGGAGCTGGAAGAGGCTTACAAGGAGATATGCAGAATACTTGCAAATGACTAGCGGCAGCTTGTGTCTTACGGCTGCGGAGAGGAAGTGACGATATGCGTCAGCGGGATACCATACTGATTGTAGACGATATGGAAATAAACCGCGTGATTCTGGATGGACTGTTCCAGGAGGAATACCATCTGCTGGAGGCTGAGAATGGGGAGCAGGCCCTGCTTCTGCTGCGGCAGTATCACGAGAATATAGCCATCATGCTGCTGGATGTGGTGATGCCCGTGATGGATGGATACAAGGTGCTGCAGGAGATGGGTGCCAACGGGCTTCTGGACGAGGTTCCTGTGGTGGTAATCACGGCTGATAACTCCCTGGAAGGGGAGCTGAGGGCCTTTGACCTGGGGGCGTCCGACATCATAGTCAAGCCCTTTGAGCCCCATGTGGTCAAGCGGCGGGTACATAATATCATAGAGCTTTATCTTCATAAACATAATCTGGAGGACATGGTAGAGCAGCAGGCGCAGAAGCTGAGGGAGTCCAACGATGTGCTGGTGGACGCCCTTTCATCTGTCATTGAATACAGGAGTCTGGAGTCGGGGCAGCATATCAAGCGCATCCGTCTGCTGACCCAGGTGCTTTTGGAGGAGGTGTGCAGGAATTGTCCTGAATACGGGCTGGATAAGAAAAAGATTGAAGTCATTGCCTCGGCCTCGGCCCTTCACGATATCGGCAAGATTGCCATTGAGGATAAGATACTTAATAAACCGGGCCGCCTCACTGCGGAAGAGTTTGAAATCATGAAGACCCATACACTCAGGGGATGCCAGATTCTGGAGGGCCTGGAACGCATGAGCGATAAGGGGTATCTTGAATACGCCTACAACATCTGCCGGTACCATCATGAGCGCTGGGACGGCAGGGGATATCCGGATGGGCTGTACGGAGATGCCATCCCTATCTGCGCCCAGGCCGTGTCCATTGTGGATGCATACGATGCCCTCACGTCGGACCGTGTTTATAAGAAGGCGATTCCCCATGAACAGGCCTTCAACATGATTCTGAACGGTGAATGCGGATGCTTTTCCTCCAGACTGCTGGACTGCTTTAAGAATGTGGAGCCGCAGCTGGCTGACCTGTGCAAACGGTACCGGGACGGCAATGTCCCTGCGCCTGCAAAACTTTCCCACCACGGCAGTGTCCTGGGGGTGGGGGACGGCAGCCTGAGCGCCCTGCAGCTGGAACAGATGAAGTATTTTGCCATGCTGCGGTATGTGGATACCACGGTGGCTGAGGTGGACTTTTCCACGGGCAGCTATCATGTGGTATACGCGCCGGACGAGCGGATTAAGAAGCTGTTTCAGGGAGAATGCCTGGAAGCCGTGGCGGAATGCTGCATAAATGATTTGGTGGTGCCGGAGGAACAGGACAATGTGCGGCGGATATGGAAAACAGAGATACCGCGTTTCTTTGAAGAGGGGATGCTGAAACAGAGCTGGAAGTACCGGCTGAAGGATGAGCACAGGTCTGAGGAGTGGTATGAGCTGACCCTTCTGCGGGTGGACATCGAACATCCCCGCCGCCGAAAGGCATTGCTGCTGTGGCGGCTCGTGGACAGAGCGCATCAGGAGGCGGATTTGGACGAAAACAGGCTCCGTGAGGACCGCCGGGTTCTTCACAACATATTGAAGGGAATCCTGCGCTGCCGCAATGACAGGTGGTTCACCATGATGGATGTTGACGACGGGTTCCTTGGATATACCAGGGAGGAGATAAAAGAGCGGTTCAACAACTGTTATATAAAAATGATACGCCCGGATGACAGGGAGCGGATGCGCAGGGAGCTGACAGAACAGATCAACCGGGGCGGGGAATATGAAGTGGAATACCGGGTGGAGGACCGCAGCGGCCGCAGCATCTGGATGCTGGACAAGGGGCGTCTGATGTATGATAACGAGGGCAGGGAATATTTTTACAGCGTAATCATAGACATAGACCAGACCAAACATGCCCAGGAGGAGCTGCGCCTGGGACTGGAACGGTATAAAATCGTTATGGAACAGACCAATGATATTTTCTTTGAATGGGACATCGGTTCTGACACAGTGGTATACTCCATCAACTGGAAGGCCAAGTTCGGATATGACCCCATCTCAGAGCAGGCATCGGTACGGATACCTAAGATATCCCATCTGTATCCGGAGGATATGGCGCCGTTCGGACATCTTATCGAAGAGATACGGGACGGAAGGCGGTATGGTGAGCTGGAGTTCAGGGTGTCTGATTCCAAGGGCCGCTATCAGTGGTGCAAGCTGAGGGCCACCACCCAGTTTGACGATCAGGAACAGCCCTGCAAGGCAGTGGGAATCGTTATTGACATAAATGATGAAAAGCTTGCTGCCCAGGAGTTAAAGGCACGGGCGGAGCGTGATACCCTGACCAGGCTGTACAACAAGGAATCAGCCAGGCAGAGAATCGAACACCTGCTGGTGAACCGGGAGGAAGGGGAAGGGGCTGCGCTGTTCGTCATTGATATTGACAATTTTAAGATGGTCAATGACCAGTACGGGCATATGTTTGGGGATGCGGTGCTCACAAAGATTGCCGGGCAGCTTTCCCGGCTGTTTCGCAGCAGCGATATTGTCTCCAGAATTGGAGGGGACGAGTTCATGGCCCTTTTGCAGGGAGTGGTCAATGAACAGCGGGTAAAGTCTGTGGCCGGCCGGCTCATCGAGTGCTTTGAGCGTGTGCTGGAGGAGCTGCCCAAGGACTGCTGTATTACATGCAGCATCGGAATTGCCGTATGCCCAAGGGATGGGGAGAACTTCCAGACTTTGTTCCGGCGGGCTGACGTGGCGCTGTACCAGGCCAAGGCCTGCGGAAAAAAACAGTACCAGATCTACGACCAGTCCATGGAGGACAAGGCGTTCGGCCAGGGAGCGGGGCGAAAGGCAACTGTGAATACCACCATTGAGTCGGAACAGAATGGGGACATGATGTTAAATGACCTGCTTCCAAGAGCCTTTAACATCCTGTCCAAGTCAGAGCAGATGGACAAGGCCGTTGAAAGTGTGCTGGAGCTTTTGGGGGAGCGTCTGCAGGTGAGCCGCGCCTATGTATTTGAGAATTCGGAGGATGGGACCTGCTACAGCAACACCTTTGAGTGGTGCGCCCGGGGAATCCGGTCCCAGAAGGATTTGCTGCAGGGATGTTCCTATGCGGAGTTCAGTACAGATTACCAGAGCTGCTTTAATGAGAGCGGGATTCTCTACTGCGATGATATAGGCCAGCTTCCCGGCGACATCCAAAGACGGCTGAAGCAAAGGGGCGTCAAGTCCATGCTCCAGTGCGCCATCAGGGATAACGGCGTGTTCAAGGGATGGGTGGGATTTGATGACTGTACCTCCCACTGCCTGTGGACCATAAGCCAGATCGAGGTTCTCTCCTTTGTGTCCGAGCTGCTGTCCCTGTTCCTCCTTAAGCAGAGGGCACAGGACAGCGCCGTGGATTTGGCAGAGGACTTAAGGACCATTCTGGACCACCAGAACTCATGGATTTATGTGGTGGACATGGAAAGTCATGAACTGCTGTTTATTAACGATAAGACCTACAGGCTTGCGCCGGATTCAAGGCTGGGCATGAGCTGTCATGAAGCGTTTTTTAAAAATGATAAGCCCTGCCAACGGTGTCCCATGAAGCAGGTGGAGGATAAGATAAACTACACCATGGAGGTCTATAATCCAGTCCTTAAGGTCTGGTCATCGGCCGACGCCTCCCGGATACACTGGGGCGGCAAGGATGCCTGCCTGCTGTGCTGCCATGATATCACATGCTATAAGAAGGCGGAAGAAAATAGTGCAAATCAATAAAACAGGTGAGCAGAATGTGGAATCTGGAATATTCTGACAGTAGAGACTTTTGTCAAGAAGGAGTTCCATATGAAACGTTGTGTACCGTTAGAGCCGGCGGCAGAGGAGGTCTGTCAGGCAAATTCCAAACCGCCCCTTATATTTGAACTGCCGCCTGCCGAGGGAAGGATGGTTCTGGAAAAGGCCCAGGATACGCCTGTGTACAAATATCCCGCCCGGGTCGGCAAGGTGCGGGTCAATACAGGAAGATGGGGGACCATTCCGGTATGGCTGGTGGATCCGGGGGTTTCCTGCCAGCCGGCCAATGTGATCTTTTATATCCACGGCGCAGGCTGGGTGTTCGGAAGCTTCCACACCCATGAAAAGCTGGTGAGGGAGCTGGCTGCCAGGACTGGCTGCCTTTTGATATTCCCTGAGTACTCCCGTTCGCCTGAGGTGCGCTGCCCCACCGCCATTGAGCAGTGCTACAGCGTCATGTGTACGGCTCCCGACCTTGTGAAATCCATGGGATATGCCATGAATCCCGGAACCTTCACTGTGGCGGGGGACAGCGTAGGAGGCAATATGGCTGCGGCCATGACCCTTATGTCAAAGTACAGGAAGGGGCCCTTCATCCAGAAACAGCTGCTGTATTATCCGGTCACCAATGCCTGTTTTGATACCTGTTCCTACAATGAATTCGCAGCGGGATACTACCTGTACCGGGCAGGCATGCAGTGGTTCTGGAACCAGTATGCCCCCTGCCAGAAAGACAGGGCGCAGATTACGGTCTCTCCCCTCAGGGCGTCTGCGGAGCAGCTGAGGGGTCTGCCGGATGCCATGATACTGAACGGCGAGGCGGATGTGCTCAGGGATGAGGGGGAGGCCTATGCCGGGAAGCTGCGCGAAGCAGGGGTGGATGTGACGGCCCTGCGGTTCCAGGCCATAATCCATGATTTTGTTATGCTGAATTCCCTGGACGAGACAAGGGCCTGCCGGGCGGCCATGGATGTGTCAACGGAATGGATTAACCGGAAGAACCGGGAAAAACAGTAAGCCGGTAAAATGAAACAAAGGCGGAGACAGCGCACAGGTCTCTGCTTTTTCTTTTTTAGGAAGAATCTTGAAAATGAATGTGTTATATTTTATACTGTAAGACAGCAAATGGATGGTATGGAAAAAAATACATAAGAGGGGGGAACTGGATTATGATAAAGGTATTTCTTGTGGAGGATGAGATTGTCATGCGAAATGGCATCAAGAACAACATCCCATGGGAGAAGGAAGGGCTGGAATTCGCAGGGGAAGCCAGCGACGGAGAACTGGCATATCCGCTTATCAGGAAGGTGCAGCCGGACATCCTCATAACAGATATCCGCATGCCCTTCATGGACGGACTGGAACTCTCTGAACTGGTGAAGAAGGAATTTCCCAGAATCAAAATCATTATTCTCAGCGGGTATAATGAATTTGACTATGCCAAGCAGGCCATTCACATCGGAGTGACGGACTACCTTCTGAAGCCCATCACGGCTGCCAAGCTTCTGGAGGCAGTGAAGAAGGTGGCGGATGTGATTGAGAAGGAGCGGGAGGACGCCAGGCTTATGGATAAGTACCGCCTGGAGATGGCTGAGAACACGGTGCTGGAACGCCAGCGCCTTCTGCGGGACCTGGTGACGGGCCGGGTCAATTTTAAGGAAGCCCTGGAGAGGGGAGAACAGGTGGGGATGGATTTGTCCGCCTCCTTTTACCAGCTCATGCTGTTTAAGCTCATGCCTATGGGATCTGCCGTTGCCTATTCCGACCGGGTGGTATCCTGCCAGGAGGCGATTGAGGAACGGATGGAGGGCCGGCAGCACATTCTGGTTTTTGACCGCGGGGACGAGGGGTGGGCCTTCGTTCTCACGGGGGAGTCTGAGCAGGAGGTGGAACGCAGAATGAGCGAGTGTGCCGCCAGCCTGGGAAAGATGGCCGGAGCCTGTAAGGATATACAGTATTTCGGCGGAATCGGAAGCTGTGTGAACCGTCTGGGCGATTTGCAGACCTCCTATCTGCAGGCGGGGAGGGCGTTTGCCGCCAGATTTTTCACGGAGATGAACCGGATTATAAGCTACAGCCAGATGGACGGCATGGTCCACGGAACAGGGGAAACCATTGATATTAATTCAGTGGATGCGTCCAAGGTGAACAGAAAGACCCTGGAAAATTTTCTGAAACAGGGGACCGTGGGAGAGGCCTCCGGGTTTGTGGAGGAGTATTTCCAGAATGTGGGGGAAAAGAACTGCCAGTCTTTTATGTTCCGCCAGTACATTGTCATGGACTGCTATCTCTGTGTCAGCACATTTCTGGAACAGCTGGGACTGGACATGGGACGTCTCCCGCGGGAATTGTCGGATATGGAAAAGGTACTTAAGGACGGTTGTGCCCTGGACATGCTGAAGGAGAAGCTGGTGAGGCTTTTTGAGGAGGTCATGACCCTGAGGGACAGCCAGACAGCCAGCAAGTACAGTCAGGTTCTGGATGAGGCCAAGGCGTTTATCTATGATAATTACGCCAAGGAGGAGATTTCCCTGAACACGGTGGCTGCCAGGGTCAATATCAGTCCCAGCTATTTCAGCTCCATCTTCAGCCAGGAGATGGGAGTGACTTTTGTGGAGTTTCTGACAGGAGTGCGCATGGAAAAGGCAAAGGAGCTGCTGATGTGCTCTAATCTTAAGACCTCTGAAATCGGGTACGAGGTGGGATATAAGGATTCCCATTACTTCGGCTATCTGTTTAAGAAAACCGTTGGATGTACACCTAAGGAGTACAGGGCGGGAAGCAGGGAGGGGTCATGACGGGAAAATGGAGGACCGGGTCCGGCAAAAAAGGGCAGGACGGAGCAAATGAGAAGGAACAGGGCATTGGGAAGGATTGGGACACGAACCATATCCTGGATCGCCTGCCCCTGGAAAAGCGTCTGAACCTGATGACTTTTATCATCATCATTCCCCTGGCGGTGCTGGTTATCTATCTTATGGCCACGGTGGCCAAGTTCTGCAATGCCTACACCCAGAGTATCGCCAATATCACCCAGGCCAACAGTGTCACGGCCAACCTGCGGGAGGATGTGGACTACAGCATGTACCGCATTGTCATAGGAATGCGGACCTACCAGTCCATCCATGAGCTGATGGAGGAGGACCGGCCCTACGGATGGGAACAGATTAAGGACCCGCATCAGACCATAAGCGATGCCAGAAAGACATACCGCCAGCTGTTAAAGCGGACGCCGGAGGGGGCCAACCGGACCAGGATTAACTGGCTGCTCCACTGCCTGGACCAGCTGGAGCAGAGGGTGGACGAGATAGAGGACAACCTGCCCCACGGCATGTATGATAAAAACATGGAAATACTGGATTACGGCGTCCGTGTACTGACCGCTGATATTGAAAAGCAGGGCAGGGAGTATGTATACTATGAGACGCTCCATGTCCAGGAGATACAGAAGGAGCTGGAGAGCCAGGAGCACACAGCCATTGTGGTCAGCCTGACTCTGCTGGTGTCCATCCTGATTATCAGCCTTCTGCTCAGCCGCAGGATAACCAAGAGCGTCACTGTGCCCATACAGAAGCTCTGCAATGAGACGGAGAGGGTTGCAAAGGGGGATTTTACCTCCGGCCCCAAGATTGAGGCAGGGGATGAGCTGGCAATTCTTACGGGAAGCTTTGACCACATGAAGGAGGAAATCGGACGGCTGATTGAGGATATACGGCAGGAACAGAACCAGCGCCGCGTCATGGAGCTGCAGCTGCTCCAGGAGCAGATTAATCCCCATTTCCTCTACAACACCCTGGATACCATTGTGTGGCTGGCAGAGGGGGGACAGAACCGGGCTGTGGTGGACATGGTTACCTCCCTGTCCGAATTTTTCCGCACAACCCTCAGCGGCGGAAAGGATTTTATCACCATGCGGGAGGAAATCGGCCATATCAAAAGCTATCTCCAGATCCAGAAGATCCGGTACCAGGATATCATGGATTATGAGGTCACCCTTGAAAAATCCCTGGAGGAACGAAGAATCCTGAAGCTTACCCTCCAGCCCCTGGTGGAGAACGCCCTTTACCACGGAATCAAGAATAAAAGGGGCAGGGGACGCATCTGGGTCCGGGGATACGCAAAGGAGGACATGGCTGTGCTGGAGGTGGAGGACGACGGAGCCGGCATGACAGAAGAGGAGATGGAGGCCGTCAGGCGGAAGCTGAGAGGGGAAAAAGATTTGGCTTTCCAGGAGGGACCTGCTCCCAAGGGCGGTTTCGGGCTTTTCAATGTGGCGGAGCGCCTGCGCCTGAACTATGGTTCCCGGTGCAGCCTGGAGTTTAAGAGCGTCCTGGGGCTGGGCACAAGAGCTGTGGTGAATATTCCGCTGGAGTCCGGATATGACAGGGAAGGGGAGGATTGAAAAATATCCAACCATAATCGTAAAAAAACACCCAAATGTATGAACAAACTGTAAAAATTCTAAAAATCGTGTACAAAACAACGGAGAAATTCCGTTGTTTTTGTTATTAACAACTGATATGATTATACCAACAAGGGGAAACAAAATACAAATCAAGGAGGTTTACGTATTATGAGGAAAAAAGGATTAAGCGTTATGTTATGTGCAGCAATGGCAGCATCCCTGCTGGCAGGGTGCGGCGGCGGAAATAAGCCTGCAGAGACAACAGCAGCTCCCGCAGCAGCTGAGACAACGGCAGCAGCAGCCGACACCACGGCGGCTCCTGAGAAGTCAGAGGCTGAGACAGAGGCAGAGGCAAAGGATGACGCTGCATCCGGTGATTTGATTGTGGTTGGCTACGCCCAGGTTGGCGCTGAGTCTGACTGGAGAACAGCTAATACAGAGTCCTTCAAGTCCACCTTTACAGAGGAAAACGGCTACAAGCTGATTTTTGACGACGCACAGCAGAAACAGGAGAACCAGATTAAGGCCATCAGAAGCTTTATCCAGCAGGATGTTGACTATATCGTAGTGGCTCCCGTTGTTGAGACAGGTTGGGAAGCAGTTCTCCAGGAAGCACAGGAAGCAGGCATTCCGGTTATCCTGTCCGACCGTCAGATGGACGTGGATGAAAGCCTGTATGAGTGCTGGGTAGGCGGCAACTTCATCAAGGAAGGCGAGACAGCAGGAAACTGGCTGGCTGATTACTTAAAGGCACAGGGAAGAGACGGCGAGGACATCAACATCGTTACTCTTCAGGGAACCATCGGAGCATCCGCTCAGGTTGGTCGTACAGAAGGTTTCGGAAACATCTTAAAGCAGCATGACAACTGGAAAATGTTAGATATGCAGACAGGTGAATTCACACAGGCTAAGGGCCAGGAAGTTATGGAATCCTTCCTTAAGTCCTATGACGATATTGATGTGGTAGTAGCTGAGAACGACAACATGGCATTCGGCGCTATCGACGCAATCAAGGCAGCCGGCAAGACCTGCGGACCTGACGGCGACATCATCATCTTCTCCTTCGACGCAGTTAAGGCAGCATTTGACGCCATGATAGCCGGCGACTTAAACGCAGCATTTGAGTGCAACCCATTACACGGACCGCGTGTAGATGAGATCATCAAGAAGCTGGAGAAGGGCGAGACCGTTGAGAAGATTCAGTATGTAGACGAAGCTTACTTCGATACATCCATGGATTTAGAGTCTATCAAGGCTGAGCGTGCTTATTAATCAACATTTTCGTAACAGTTCAGGAAAGGCGGTGGGGAGAGTCGTTGCACGGCTCTCCCCCTTTTCAAGCCTGAGGCTGGATGTGTTCTAGTAACTGAGCCCTGGAAATGGGGCGTATAACGGTAGAAAGGCGGAAATCGCATGGAGCAGAACGTTGTTTTGGAAATGCGGGGAATCAACAAGAATTTCCCCGGTGTAAAGGCGCTGCAGGATGTGGATTTTACTTTGAGAAAAGGCGAAATCCATGCCCTTATGGGCGAGAATGGTGCCGGGAAGTCTACACTGATCAAGGTGCTGACCGGCGTGGAGGAGTTTGAGACCGGTACAATCCGAATGGAAGGTTCATCCAATACCATCATCAACCGGTCGCCCCAGGAAGCACAGGAAAATGGCATCAGCACGGTTTACCAGGAGGTGAACCTGTGTCCCAATCTGTCAGTGGCAGAGAACCTTTATATTGGCAGAGAACCGAAAAAAGGTCCCATGATTGACTGGAGGACCATGAAGGAGGATGCCAGGAAGCTGTTGGAGGGACTGGATGTCCACATTGATGTGACCATGGCTGTGGAGAACTATTCCATTGCCATCCAGCAGATGATTGCCATTGCCAGGGCGGTGGATATGTCGGCCAAGGTGCTGATTCTGGATGAACCCACATCCTCCCTGGACGACGGTGAGGTGGAGAAGCTGTTTGTGCTGATGAGACAGCTTAAGGACAAGGGAATCGGAATCATCTTTGTCACCCATTTCCTGGAACAGGTATATGCTGTCTGCGACAGGATTACGGTTCTTAGAAACGGAACCCTGGTGGGAGAATTCAAGGTGGAGGAGCTGCCGAGGGTACAGCTGGTGGCCAAAATGATGGGTAAGGATTTCGACGATCTGGCAGCCATCAAGAAGGAGGGCGTGTCCACGGTCAAGGAAGATGTAATCATAAGCGCCAGGGGGCTGGGCCACAAGGGAACCATCAAACCCTTCAGCCTGGATATACATAAAGGCGAGGTCATCGGCCTTACAGGACTTCTGGGATCCGGACGTTCCGAGCTGGTCCGCGCCATATACGGCGCCGATAAGCCGGACAGCGGCGAGCTGGCCGTAAAGGGGAAGAAGTTAAAGGTCAACGCTCCCATTGACGCCATGATGGAAGGCATGGCCTATCTGCCTGAGAACCGCAAGGAGGAGGGGATCATCGCGGATCTGTCTGTGCGCGAAAATATCATCATTGCCCTCCAGGCCAAGAAAGGCATGTTCAGGCTCATGAGCAGGAAGGAACAGGAGGAATTCACGGATAAATACATTGATATTCTTCAAATCAAGACAGCCGACAGGGAGACTCCTATCAAACAGCTCTCCGGCGGCAACCAGCAGAAGGTAATTCTGGGACGCTGGCTCCTGACCAATCCTGATTTTCTGATTCTGGATGAGCCTACAAGGGGAATTGATATCGGTACCAAGACAGAGATCCAGAAGCTGGTGCTGAAGCTTGCGGAGGACGGCATGTCCGTGGTGTTTATATCCTCTGAAATCGAGGAGATGCTCCGCACCTGCAGCCGTATGGCGGTCATGCGCGACGGCGGGAAGGTGGGAGAGCTTAAGGAAGACGAGCTGAGCCAGGATTCCATCATGAAGGCAATTGCAGGAGGAGGGGAAGAATGATGGGGAAACTTAAAAAGTTGACAGGTTACAGGCTGTTTCTTCCGTTATCCTGTCTTATCATAGTACTGTTAATCAATCTGATTACCACGCCCACGTTTTTTAGGATTACGATTAATAACGGCGTCCTCTACGGATATATCATTGACGTAATCAACCGTGCCAGCGAGCTGGTGGTGCTGGCCGTGGGCATGACCCTGGTGGTATCTGCCTCCGCCGGAACCGATATTTCCGTGGGCGCTGTCATGGCAGTGGCTGCGGCTGTGTGTACCAGGGTCCTGGCAGGCGGTGAGGTGTCGGTCAATGAGTATGCCAATCCCTACGTCCTGGCTGTGCTGGCAGCCCTGGCAGCGGCCGTGGTGTGCGGCGGCTTTAACGGCTTACTGGTTGCAAAGCTTAAGATACAGCCCATGGTGGCGACCCTGATTCTGTTTACTGCGGGCAGGGGTATCTCCCAGCTGGTGACAAACGGACAGATCACATACATCCGCGTGGACGGATATAAGCTGCTGGGCAACAACATACCGGGAATTCCCATTCCCACCCCAATTTTTGTGGCTGTAATCGTGGTGGCGCTCACCTATATTCTGCTGAAGAAAACAGCCATGGGAATGTACATCCAGTCCGTGGGCATCAATGAGAGGGCATCCCGGCTGGTAGGTCTTAAATCCGTGAAAATCATCTGGATGGCCTATGCGTTCTGCGGACTGTGCGCAGGTATCGCAGGACTGGTGGCATCCTCCCGCATCTATTCCGCAGACGCCAACAACATCGGCCTCAACATGGAGCTTGACGCCATCGCGGCAGTGGCCCTGGGCGGCAACTCCCTGGGCGGCGGCCGGTTCTCCCTGCTGGGATCCGTAATCGGCGCATATACCATCCAGGCCCTGACCACCACCCTCTATGCCATGAGCGTGCCTGCGGACCAGATTCCTGTATATAAGGCCATTGTGGTTATACTGATTGTGGCTGTGCAGTCAGAGGAACTTAAGAAATTCAGGAAACGTCTGGCCTCCAGACATTCATCCAAGAACGTGGAAGGAGGAGTGGCATAATGAAAAACAGAAGTGAAAAGAAAAGACTGGACGGCAACTCCTTCCTGCTGGCTGTGACCATCATATTATTCTTTGTGATGTATATAGCAGGTATCATCATGTTTGGCGGCAGAGGATTTGCAAAGGTACAGAACTTCCTCAACCTGTTCATATCCAACGCGGGCCTGATTGTGGTGGCAACCGGCATGACCATTGTCATGATTACAGGCGGTATCGACATTTCCGTTGGTTCTGTGGTGGCCATGGTGTGCATGATGCTGGCCTGGATGATGGAGAGGGGAAATATCGGTGCGTTTCCGGCCATCCTTATCGTGCTGGCAACGGGATGTATATTCGGCCTGGTACAGGGCTTTTTGGTGGCCTACCTTAAGATACAGCCCTTTATCGTGACCCTGGCGGGCATGTTCTTTGCAAGAGGCATGACCTCCATTATCAGCCAGGAGATGATCAGCATCACAAATAAGACATTTACCGGCATTGCCACATTCAAGATGTACCTGCCCTTTGGCGGTTACCTGAATAAAAAGGGAGTCATGATTTATCCTTACGTATACCCCAGTGTTATCATCGCCCTGGTGGTTCTGGCCATTGTGTTTGTAGTGCTTAAGTATACCAAGTTCGGCCGTTCCATTTACGCCATTGGCGGAAATGAGCAGTCTGCCCTGCTGCTGGGTCTGAATGTGAGAAGAATCAAGCTCCAGGCTTATGTGCTGGATGGATTCCTGGCTGGACTGGGCGGCCTTCTGTTCTGTATGAACACATGCTCCGGTTTCGTGGAGCAGGCCAAGGGATTTGAGATGGATGCCATCGCGTCCTCAGTTATCGGCGGAACCCTTCTGACCGGCGGCGTGGGAAATGTTATCGGAAGCCTTTTCGGAGTTTTGATTAAGGGAACCATCGAGTCCTTTATTACCTTCCAGGGAACGCTTTCCTCCTGGTGGGTGAGAATTACCATTGCGGCCCTTCTGTGCTTCTTCATCGTGCTTCAGAGTCTGATTGCAGCACTGAAAAGAAAGAACAAGTAAGGGGAATCACCGAAACATGGCCATCAGGCAAAAGTAAACAAAAAAGAGTTAAAAATTTAACAGAACATTGTGCCAGCAAGCCTGTCGTCGGCTTGCTGGCATTTTTTGCGTCCGGGGAACGGGATTCAGAACTATTTACAGGATGAGACAGGTCGTTTTTAGACGAAAATAGAAAAAATGACGTTAAAGTTGTACGTACAACAATAAAAAATATAAAAAAGTTCTAAATACCTATTGACAAACATGCATCAAAAATGTATAGTGTATTTAAAGAAAAACGTAAGAAATATTGACGAAACGCACAATGCAGACAGAGCGAAATCTACAAAAGTGCAAAATAGTCCAAATGAATCAGATGGTATGACGCAAGGGTTAGCTGAATTAACGAAAGTACAAGCTTGTGAACATGTACACAAGTTGTATGTATAAATTAAACCATGGGAGGTAACATATGAAACGAAAAATTTTAAGCATGATACTGGGGACGGCAATCGCAGCTTCACTGTTAACAGGATGCGGCGGCTCACAGGAGGCAGCAGCTACCACAGCGGCAGCGGCAGCAGACACAACCGCAGCAGCGGCTGATTCCAGCGCAGCGGCAGACGCAGCTACCGAGGCAGCCAAGGCAGCAACCGGGGAAGGCAAGAAGGTAGGCGTTGCCATGCCTACACAGTCATCCGAGCGCTGGATTAACGACGGTGCCAACATGAAGAAGCAGCTGGAAGCACTTGGATATGAAGTAGACCTTCAGTATGCAGAAGATGATGTGCAGATGCAGGTTTCACAGATTGAGAACATGATTGCATCCGGTGTTAACTGTCTGGTAATCGCATCCATCGACTCCTCCGCACTTGTAAACGTAGAGGAGCAGGCTAAGAACGCAGGCATCCCCATCATCGCTTATGACCGTCTTCTGATGGATACCGACGCAGTTTCCTACTATGCAACCTTTGACAACAAGGGAGTTGGTACTGCAATCGGCAACTACATAAAGGAAGCAAAGGACCTGGACGCAGCCAAGGCAGCCGGCGAGTCCTATACCATCGAGTTCTTCATGGGCTCACCTGATGACAACAACGCACTGTTCCTGTACAACGGACTGATGGAAGTTCTTCAGCCATACCTGGATGACGGAACACTGGTCTGCAAGTCCGGACGTACCTCCTTCGAGGATACATGTATCCTGAGATGGTCCCAGGAAACAGCACAGCAGAACTGCGAGAACTATCTGACCGGCTTCTATGCTGACGAGAAGTTAGACATCTGCGCAAGCGCATTTGACGGTTTCGCATACGGCTGTAAGGCTGCTCTGGAAGGCGCCGGCTACAAGGTTGGCGAGGACTGGCCGCTGATTACAGGACAGGATGCTGAGCTGATGGCAGTTAAGAACATCATTTCCGGTTACCAGACAGCAACCATTTACAAAGATACACGTCTCCTGGCTGAGAAGTGCGTAACCATGGTACAGGCTGTTCTGGAAGGCGCAGAGCCGGAAATCAACGACACCGAACAGTACAATAACGGCAAGGTTGTGGTTCCTGCTTACCTGTGCACACCGGTAGCAGTAGACAAGGACAACTATAAGGAAATTATCGTAGACGGCGGCTACTATACAGAGGAGCAGCTGGCACAGTAAAGATGATTCGGGCGGCGGCATAGGTTCCGCCGCCCGATTGCGCTTTTTACAGAGTATCTTTCAAGAAAAGGAGTTGAAAAGATGTCCGATTATATTTTGGAGATGAACCACATCACGAAGGAATTCTCGGGCGTGAAAGCCTTGGACGATGTCAATATCAAGGTAAAACGCGGAGAAATCCATGCGCTGTGCGGTGAGAACGGGGCTGGAAAGTCCACCCTGATGAATGTGCTGTCCGGCGTTTATCCCTTTGGTTCATACAGCGGGGATATCGTGTATAACGGCAATGTGTGTCAGTTCCACAGCATCAAGCAGTCTGAGGCCAAGGGCATTGTTATCATCCACCAGGAGCTGGCCCTGAGCCCGTACATGTCGGTGGCTGAGAACGTGTTTCTGGGAAATGAGCAGAAAGCAGCCAAAGGTATCATTGACTGGACACTTACCCATAAGAAGGCCCAGGAAATGCTTGAAAAGGTTGGACTGGGAGGCGAAAACCTGAACGCGCCCATCAGCAGCCTGGGCGTGGGAAAACAGCAGCTGATAGAGATTGCCAAGGCCATGGCCAAGAAGGTGGAGCTGCTGATTCTGGATGAGCCCACAGCCGCACTCAACGACGAAGAGAGCCGCCGGCTTCTGGACATCATGCTGGACCTTAAATCCCATGGAATCACCAGCATAATTATCTCCCATAAGTTGAACGAAATCAGTTATGTGGCTGATTCCATTACCGTTATCCGTGATGGAAAGACCATTGAGACCCTGGAGAAGGGCAGAGATGAATTTACGGAAGACCGCATCATCAAAGGCATGGTGGGCCGCGAGCTGACCAACCGTTACCCGGAACGGCACTGTGAAATTGGTGATACGATTTTCGAGATAAAGGACTGGAATGTGTACCATTCCGACGACGCCCAGAGGCAGGTCATCAAGGACGTTTCCCTTCATGTGCGCAAAGGCGAGGTTGTGGGCCTGGCAGGACTTATGGGCGCGGGCAGGACCGAGCTGGCCATGAGCATATTCGGCAGGTCCTACGGACAGAAAATAAGCGGTACCATTAAGATAAACGGCAGGGAAGTACATATAAAGGACGTTAAGGACGCCATCAACAACAAACTGGCATACGTGTCCGAGGACAGGAAGAATTATGGACTTGTGCTGATTAAGGATATCAAGTGGAATATGACCCTGTCCGCCATGAGAAATTTCTTTTCCAAGAACGGTGTTCTCAATGAAAATGATGAGATTCTGGCTGCGGAGGATTACAAGAAGAAAATTAACATCAAGTCTAATTCCATTAACCAGACCGTGGGCTCCCTATCGGGCGGCAACCAGCAGAAGGTGGTTCTTGCCAAGTGGATGCTGACACAGCCGGATGTGCTGATTCTGGATGAGCCTACCAGGGGTATTGACGTAGGCGCCAAGTATGAGATTTACTGCGTCATCAATGAACTGGCCAAGTCAGGCAAGGCGGTAATCGTCATCTCCTCTGAGATGCAGGAGGTAATCGGTACCTGTGACCGTGTATACGTCATCAACGAAGGACGGATTGCAGGAGAGCTGACCAAGGAAGAGGTAACCCAGGAACGAATCATGAAATGTATTATGGCGGATAATGGAAAGGAAGCGTAGAGATGGATAAGAAGAAAACAGTTAATATTGATATGAAGCAGTATGGCATGGTACTTGCTTTAATCGCGGTGTTCTTGATTTTCGCAGTCATGACCGGCGGAAAGAATATGTCGCCGGCCAACATCAACAACCTGATCATGCAGAACGGATATGTGGTTATCCTGGCAGTTGGTATGCTGTTATGCTGTCTGACAGGAAACATTGACCTGGGCGTCGGCTCTATCGTGGCCCTGTGCGGCGCAACCGTAGGTATCCTGATGATTGACTACCACACCAATATGTGGGTCGCCATCCTGGCTGCCCTGGCAGTGGGCGCCCTGGCCGGTATGTTCGTGGGTCTGTTTGTATCCAAGCTCAGCATTCCGCCGTTCATCGTAACCCTGGCAACCATGCTTATGGGCCGCGGACTTACATATACCCTGTTAAAGGCCCAGACAAAGGGACCCCTTCCCACCAGTTATACTTACATCGGCGCAGGCTTTCTGCCAACTGTGAAGATTCCCTTTGGAAACGGCACCCTGGACCTGGTTTCCATTATTGTGGCAGGCATTGCCACGGTACTGGTTATTATGGCAGAGCTTAAGAGCATTAATACCAAGAAAAAATATGGTTTCTCAACCAATCCATTGTGGCAGGTTATTATAAAGGAAGCCGTCATTCTGATGATCGTATGGTTCTTCTTCTACAAGCTGTCACGCTATAACGGCATCCCGTTTGTGCTGGTCATCATGGGCGTACTGGTGGGCCTGTATCATTTCATCACCAGCAAGACCGTTGCCGGACGCCAGATATACGCCCTGGGCGGCAATGCCAAGGCGGCAAAGCTTTCCGGTATCAATACTGAGAAAGTGTTCTTCTGGGTATACACCAACATGGGTATTTTAAGTGCTATTGCAGGTATCGTGCTTTCCGCACGTAACGCCTCCGCAACCCCCAAGGCCGGCGACGGTTTTGAGATGGATGCCATTGCCTCCTGTTACATCGGCGGCGCGGCTACCAGCGGCGGTATCGGAACCATCATAGGAGCTGTGGTAGGTGCTTTTATCATGGGTATCCTGAACAATGGTATGTCCCTCTACGGATGGTCCACCGACATCCAGAAAATCGTAAAAGGCGCTGTACTTTTAGGTGCGGTTACGGTAGACTTGTTATCAAAGAGGAAAAAAGGATAGGTTTTGATTATGGGTACACAGGAGCTGAAATATAAAGCAGTCTATAACTGGGTGTTGGACAACATTAACAGCGGGGCTTTGAAGGTGGGCGAAAAGCTGCCTTCGGAGAATGAACTCAGCGAGCGTTTCGGTCTGAGCCGCCAGACGGTGCGCCATGCCGTGGATATTCTGGAGCAGCAGAAGCTGGTCTTACGGGTGCGGGGAAGCGGTACGTATGTGGGCGGCAACGGCAAGGCGGAGCGCCAGGAGCGGTACATGAACATCGCTGTAATCAGTACCTATGTGGACAGCTATATTTTCCCTCCTGTGGTGCGGGGAATCGAGAGGGTTCTCTCCAAAAAAGGTTACACCACCCAGATTGCCTTTACCGGCAACCGGGTCAGCAGGGAACAGGACATATTGAATAACCTGATCGACAAAGACATTATAGACGGACTGATTGTGGAGCCGGCCAAAAGCGCCCTCCCCAATCCAAATCTGCATTACTACCAGGAGCTTAAGGAACGGGGAATCCCGATTCTGTTCTTCAACAGCCGGTATCCGGAGCTGGAGCTGCCCTGCGTGTCCATGAACGACGAGCAGGTGGGCAAAAAGGCTGTGGAATATCTGATTAAGAACGGCCACCGGAATATCGGAGGCGTGTTCAAAAGCGATGACGGACAGGGGCATTTGAGGTATAAGGGGTTTCTGTCAGGCATGCTGGAGGCAGGAATCAAGGTAAAGGATGCCAATGTGGTATGGCTGGACACGGAAGATTTTCTGGACCTGGACCAGTGGGCGGATTATCTGTTTCGCAGACTGGAAAGCTGTACGGGAGTGGTATGCTATAACGATGAGGTGGCCTATGTGCTGTCAGGACTCTGCGAGAAGCGGGGCATTGCCATCCCGGACCAGCTGTCTGTTGTCAGCATTGACAACTCGGACCTGGCAACCCTGGCCGGCGTAAAGCTTACCTCCTTCCCGCACCCCATGGAGGCGCTGGGCAGGAAAGCAGCAGAGAACATGATAAGTATGATTGAAAATCCCTATTTTGACGGTAACTATCTGTTTGATTCGGATATCATTGAGCGGGATTCGGTAAAGGTCCTGAAACAGCCGCATAAGGAGGAAATGTAATGGGTGCAAAAACCGGTGCAAAGAAAGAAGAAAATGCCGCGAAACCAACTCAGATAACCGTAATACTGCGTCTGGCGGCAGGAGGCTATCTTGTATACCTGGCCTTTGGCCTGCTGCAGGAGTTTTTAAAACCTGCGGGCGGAGGCAAGATGGTACAGCTTGGCTGTGCAGTTCTTTTTGGCGCCATAGGTGCATTTCTGGCCGGCTGGTCCCTTAAGAAATTCATAAAAGGCGAATATATTAAGTATGGCGAGATTCCGGATGATGAGGAAGAAGAACAGACAGAAGATTGACAGACAGCGATGCGCCAACCGGCCGGCAGCGGCCTGAGGGGCTGACAATTAAGGAGGATGAGAGATATGATAGCAGTAAAGAATTATAAGTTCTGGTTCTGTACAGGTTCACAGGATCTCTATGGAGATGAGTGCCTGGCACATGTGGCGGAGCATTCGGGAATCATTGTGGACAGTCTTAATAAATCAGGCATCCTGCCCTATGAGGTGGTGTGGAAACCCACACTGATTACCAATGAGCTGATCCGCAGGACGTTTAACGAGGCAAATGCGGATGAGGAGTGTGCAGGCGTCATCACCTGGATGCATACATTTTCACCGGCCAAGTCCTGGATTTTGGGACTGCAGGAATACAGAAAGCCCCTGATGCATTTTCATACACAGTTTAACCAGGAGATTCCCTATGATACCATTGACATGGATTTCATGAATGAGAACCAGTCCGCTCACGGAGACAGGGAATACGGCCACATGGTGACACGCATGGGCATAGAGAGAAAGGTCATTGTGGGCCACTGGAGCGATGAGAAGGTGGTGGGCCGCATAGCCGCATGGATGCGCACTGCTGTGGGCATCATGGAGAGCAGCCATGTCAGGGTGGCAAGGTTTGCGGACAACATGAGGAATGTGGCTGTCACCGAAGGCGACAAGGTAGAGGCCCAGATGAAGTTTGGCTGGGAAGTGGACGCTTACCCGGTCAATGAGCTGGCCGAGTATGTAAAGGCTGTGCCAAAGGGAGATATCACAGCCCTGGTGGACGAGTATTACAGCAAGTACACCATCCTGCCGGAAGGCAGGGATCCGGAGGAATTTAAGCGCCATGTGGCGGTACAGGCCCAGATTGAGGCCGGCCTTGAGAAGTTCCTTTTAGAAAAGGATTACCACGCCATCGTTACCCACTTTGGGGATTTGGGCGAGCTGCAGCAGCTTCCCGGTCTGGCTATCCAGCGTCTCATGGAAAAGGGATACGGATTCGGCGCAGAGGGCGACTGGAAGACGGCTGCCATGGTCAGGCTGATGAAGATTATGACCCAGGGCATGAAGGACGCCAAGGGAACCTCTTTCATGGAAGATTATACATACAACTTAGTGCCTGGCAAGGAGGGAATCCTGGAAGCCCACATGCTGGAGGTATGCCCCACCATTGCAGACGGGGAAATCAGCATCAAGGCCTGCCCGCTGTCCATGGGTGACAGGGAGGACCCGGCCAGACTTGTATTCACATCCAAGACAGGCCATGGTATCGCCACATCTTTAGTGGATCTGGGCACAAGGTTCCGCCTGATTATCAACGATGTGGAGTGCAAAAAAACAGAAAAGCCAATGCCTAAGCTTCCTGTGGCAACCGCGTTCTGGACGCCGGAGCCAAACCTGGCAACCGGGGCAGAAAGCTGGATTCTGGCAGGCGGCGCCCACCATACGGCGTTCTCCTATGACCTGACGGCCGAGCAGATGGGAGACTGGGCTGATGCCATGGGTATTGAGACAGTCTATATTGACAAGGACACAAGCATCCGCGCTCTTAAGAACGAGCTTCGCTGGAATGCGGCAGCTTACAGGTAGGCATGAGGCAGAATGCTTTGCGTCCGGAAGCTGCGGCGGTTTGAGGCGGCCTGCGGATTAGGAACAGGATATATGGGGCGGACCCTGGGAGCATATTTTTTATGTGCCCTCAGGCCCGCTCCTTAATGAGTAAGTGGAGGGGCAATTCATGAGTTTAGATATAAATAAGATAAAAGAACAGATTGAGCATGGAAATACTTCCCTGGGCATAGAGCTGGGCTCCACCAGGATTAAGGCAGTCCTTATCGGTGAGGACCACACACCCATTGCCTCCGGCAGTCATGATTGGGAAAACAGGTATGTGGATCACATCTGGACCTATACCCTGGAGGATATCTGGACCGGCATCCGGGACTGCTACGGCAAAATGGCTGAGGATGTGAAGGAAACCTACGGCATCACCCTGACCACCATTGGTTCCATTGGTTTTTCAGCCATGATGCACGGTTATATGGCATTTGATAAAGAGGGCGAGCTTCTGGTGCCCTTCCGCACCTGGAGGAACACCATTACAGGTCCTGCCGCCGGGAAGCTGACAGAGGTATTCCGGTACAATATCCCTCAGAGATGGAGCATTGCCCATCTCTACCAGGCCATCCTCAATAAAGAAGAGCATGTGAAGGATATCGACTACCTCATTACACTGGAGGGATATGTGCACTGGAAGCTGACAGGCAGACGTGTTCTGGGCATTGGTGATGTGGCAGGCATGTTCCCGGTGGACATCCATGCCAGGGATTTTGACCAGAAGCGCGTGGAACAGTTTGACCAACTGGTGGCAGGAGAGAATTTCCCATGGAAGCTGCGGGACATCTTGCCCAAGGCTCTGGTGGCGGGAGAGGACGCAGGTGTCCTGACGGAAGAAGGGGCAAAGCTTCTTGATGCATCCGGAAACCTGAAAGCCGGCATTCCCATGTGTCCGCCGGAGGGCGACGCAGGCACCGGCATGGCGGCCACCAACAGCGTGGCTGTGCGCACCGGAAACGTGTCTGCCGGTACCAGCGTGTTTGCCATGGTGGTATTGGAAAAGGAACTGGAGCACGTATATCCTGAGATTGATCTGGTGACCACGCCGGCCGGCGATATGGTAGCCATGGTGCACTGCAACAACTGTACGTCGGATTTGAATGCATGGGTGAACCTGTTTAAGGAGTTCTCAGAGGCCATGGGTATGAAGGCAGATATGAACCAGCTCTTTGGAACCCTTTACAACAAGGCCCTGGAGGGAGATTCCGACTGCGGCGGACTGCTGGCCTACAATTATTTCTCAGGAGAGCACATCACACACTTTGAGGAAGGCCGTCCCCTGTTTGTGCGTATGCCGGACAGCCGGTTTAACCTGGCAAATTTCATGAGAGTACACCTGTATACATCCCTGGGCGCCCTTAAGACCGGCATGGATATCCTGCTTAAGAAGGAGCATGTGAAGGTGGACAGTATTCTGGGCCACGGCGGTCTCTTTAAGACAAAGGGTGTGGGACAGAGAATCCTGGCAGGAGCCATGAACGCGCCGGTGTCTGTCATGGAGACAGCCGGTGAAGGCGGTGCCTGGGGCATTGCGCTGCTGGCCTCCTACATGCGGTGCAGGCAGGAGGGCGAGACCCTGGACGCTTACCTGGCCAACAAGGTTTTTGCCGGGGATAAGGGAACCAGAATGGAGCCTGTGAAAGAGGATGTGGAAGGATTCGAGGCATTCATGAAGCGGTATGCAGAGGGGCTTGCCATTGAGAAGGCTGCTGTGGAGCATATGAAGGATTAAGCTGTGAGCAAGAAGGATTAAGCTGTGAGCAAGAAGGACTAAGTTGTGGAGCACAGAAGGATTAACAGGAACGGGAGCGGATACAGATTATGTTAGAAGAATTGAAACAAAAGGTATATGAAGCCAATATGGAGCTGCCCCGCAGGGGCCTTATCACCTACACCTGGGGAAATGTAAGCGGAATTGACCGGGAAAAGGGACTGTTTGTCATAAAGCCCAGCGGGGTGGATTACGACGTGTTAAAGCCATCTGATATGGTGGTCATGGACCTGGAGGGCAATAAGGTGGAAGGTGAGATGAACCCGTCCTCCGACACAGCCACCCATGTGGAGCTGTACAATGCGTTTAAGGAGATTGGCGGTATTGTCCATACCCATTCCCCTCATGCAACGGCCTGGGCACAGGCAGGCAGGGCTCTTCCCTGCTACGGCACCACCCATGCGGACTATTTTTACGGTGAGATTCCCTGCGCCAGAAACCTGACGGCAGAGGAAATCGAGGAAGGCTACGAGATGAATACTGGAAGGGTTATCATTGAGACCTTCCAGGGCAAGAACCCGGTTTACATTCCGGCTGTGCTTTGTAAAAACCATGGTCCCTTTACATGGGGGAAGGACGCGGCTGAGGCTGTCCACAATGCCGTTGTGCTGGAGGAGATTGCCAGGATGAATTTCATGACGGAACTCATCAATCCCCAGGCAGGACCAGCTCCCCAGTGTATGCAGGATAAGCATTTCATGCGCAAGCATGGGCCCAATGCTTATTACGGACAGGGGAAATAAATGCAGCAGATGTATATGAAATAGTAAGAAGGCCTTCGGGGCAGTCCTGTGTTTTTGGATTTGCCCTGGGGGCTTTTTTTGTTTTGTATTTTGTCTGTTTAAATGGTATGCTTCATGATACAATATATATATATACTTTTTGTGAGCAGGATTCAGATATATAGAAATGGATTCCGAAAAAGTAAGTGAGATAAATGGGCATGGCTGCTGCCGGAGGATAAGGAAGATGGATTTTTATAAACGGGTGGGAATTACGGTGAGGACAGTGCCGGAAGGAAAGGTAGCTACCTATGGTCAAATCGCCCTGCTCTGCGGAAAACCGAAAAACGCAAGGCAGGTGGGTTATGCGCTGAACCGCGGTCTGGCCGGAGAAGTTCCGGCCCACCGTGTGGTCAACAGCCAGGGATATCTGACCGGCGCAGCGTCCTTTGAACATCCGGACCTGCAGAGAATGCTTCTGGAGGAGGAAGAGGTCCTGGTATCGGCGGAGGGACGCGTGGACATGAAACGGGATGGATGGAAGAATACGCTGGAGGACGCCCTCAGGCTGAAGGAGATATTTGAGCGGGAGGGGATATGAATTCCGGAGGATGGATGATATATGGCGGAGAGAAAATATGCGTCGGAGAGAAACCATGTGACGGGGAGAACCATGAGACGGAGAAAAACCATGTGACGGAGAGAAAACATGTGACAGCGTAACGTTGACAATGAAAGAGCAGCAGAGGAGGCAGCGGAAAAAACCATGGAATAGCAGTTTGCAGGATGGAGAAAGAAGTTTTTTGTAATTTGGACCGGCCAGGGTATATCGACCCTGACCAGCTCTATTGTACAAATGGCAATCATATGGTATATAACCGGAAAGACAAAGTCAGCGGCCGTTCTTTCCTTTGCAACGCTGGCCGGGTTCCTGCCCCAGGCCGTACTGGGAATGTTCATCGGCGTGCTGATTGACCAGCATGACAGGAAGAAAATCATGATTTGCTCGGATCTGGTGATGTCCTCAGCCTGTGTGGCACTGGCTGTTTCAGGTATTTGGGGGGACATTCCGATCTGGCTGATTTTTATTGTATTATTCATCCGAAGCATTGGCAATGCGTTTTATGCCCCGTCCCTTCAGGCTATTATGCCGTCCATCTTACCAAAGGACCAGCTGACAAAATACGCCGGTTATTCACAGAGCTTTGAATCTGCGTCCATGATAGCCAGTCCTGCCATTGCGGCTGTATTGTACAGTATGTTTCCGCTGAAAGCCATTCTGATGCTGGATGTGTTGGGAGCGTTTTTTACAGTGGGTACCCTGGCGGCAGTGGATATACCGGGAATTTTCAGGGAAGATAAGGAAAAAACGAATCTTCTGGCAGAGGTCAAGGAGGGGTACAACGTTATGCGCAGTGTACCCGGAATGCGGGAGCTGCTGGTGATTGGCGCATTATATGCAGTCATATATTTTCCCATAGGGACCCTGTATCCTCTGATTACCATGTCTTATTTTAACGGCAGTGTCAGGGAATCGGGGCTGGTGGAGACTGTTTTTGCAGCTGGTACCCTGGTTGGCTCTGTTTCCCTGGGTATATGGGGCGGACGGATAGACAAGATAAAGGCTATCGCCGGGTCCATAGGTATATATGGAGCCGGTACCCTGATAACCGGCCTGCTGCCTCCACAAGGATTTTATATCTTTGCCTTCCTGTCATTTTTCATGGGAATCTCTGTCCCCTTTTATTTTGGGGTACAGACATCCATTTATCAGATCAAAATTCAGGGGGAATACCTGGGCAGGGCGCTGTCATTGTCCGGCAGTATCAGCATGGCGGCAATGCCGCTGGGGCTTGTTCTGTCAGGAGCCCTGGCCGGTCCGCTGGGAATCGAGAACTGGTTTCTGATATCCGGCGGGGCAACACTGGGGATAGCGGTGTTTGCCTTAACTCTTCCTGCTTTGCGGCACTGTATGGACGGATGATTCCGGCAAAGTATGTCTCAGGGAGGCAATCCATGATTCAATTGCCTGGGCCAGGATGAACTGTTGCTGCAGCACTGCCATACCTGTCTCAGGAATCTCCGGCAAATGTTCTTTCAGCGAGATATTTTCTTCCAGGTATGTTTTTAAAATGTTCACGTTCTGTTCAATCCTGTCCAGACAATCTGCCTGATTGTCCGGGGACAGGCTTGGCAGATTTACAATGACGGAGTTAAAATCCAGAAAGATGTGGATTGGTTTGGACGCAATTTCCAACATCAGGCCTTCAAATGCCTGTTCACCGGCTTCTGTCAGGGAATAGACTGCCTTTTCCGGCATTTTTCCTTCTTTTATCATATTGCTCTTAATATATCCCTTTTCTTCCAGCTGGATTACTTTTTTGTAGATGGATGGGGTGCTGATTTTCACCCACTTTGAAATGTTCCGGTATTCTACCAGCTTCTGGATATCATAGGCGCTCAGGGATTCCTTTTTTAAAATACCCAGTACAATTAAATCTATGGTTGCCATGGCGACCTCCTTTTTTCTCTTGACAAGTACTATAAATTATAGTATCATGTGCCCTATGGCCATTTTACTATAATTTATAGTACTATATTTTACAAGTTGTGTCAAGTGAAAGGAGAGTACAAGATGGAAGGACGTAATAAGAAAATGGAGCTGCTGGGAAACGCGCCCATACCAAAGGTACTGTTAGCCATGGGGCTGCCCACCATGATTGGAATGATGATTAATGCGCTGTATAACCTGGTGGATGCTTATTTTGTGGGAGGTCTGGGGACAAGTCAGATGGGGGCGATTTCCGTTGCGTTTCCCCTGGGGCAGGTCGTGGTAGGATTGGGCTTACTCTTTGGAAACGGCGGGGCATCCTATATATCCAGACTGTTAGGCCGCGGGGACAGGGAGACTGCGGACAGGGCGGCAAGCACGGCCCTGTACAGCAGTATTTTTGTGGGAGCGGCGGTCATCCTTTGCGCGGTCATTTTTTTGAAGCCCCTGTTAAAGTGTCTGGGAGCAACGGACAGTATACTTCCCTATGCTGTTACATACGCGGGTATTTATGTGGTGTCATCCATATTCAATGTGTTTAACGTCACCATGAATAATATTGTGACCAGCGAGGGCGCAGCCAGGACCACCATGTGCGTTCTGCTGACAGGCGCTGCGTTTAATATGGTCCTGGATCCTGTTTTTATCTATGTCCTGAAGCTGGGAGTGGCTGGAGCAGCCATTGCCACGGCTATTTCACAGGCAGTTTCCACCCTGATCTATCTGTATTATGTTATCAGCGGAAGGAGCATGTTCAGCTTTCGTTTCAGGAACTGCTGTTTTTCCAATGAAATCATGTCTGAGATACTGAAAATAGGGATTCCCACTCTGGCCTTCCAGCTGCTGACCAGCCTCTCCATCACCATGATTAATATGCAGGCAAAGCCGTATGGGGACTCTGTGATTGCCGGGATGGGAGCTGTCACAAGAATGATTTCCCTGGGAAGCCTGATGGTATTTGGATTCATCAAAGGATTTCAGCCCATTGCCGGTTATAATTACGGGGCAGGGAACTATGAGCGCCTTCATGAGGCAATCAGGATATCGGTGGTGTGGTCCACCCTGTTCTGCGCGGTATTCGGACTTACTATGGCAGTTTTCTCCGGCCCTGTCATTTCACGGTTTACAAAGAACGACATGGAAATGATCCGTATAGGACAAAAGGCTCTTAAGGCCAATGGATTATCCTTCCTGTTATTTGGATTCTACACCGTGTATTCCTCTCTGTTCCTGGCTCTTGGAAAGGCAGGGGAGGGGTTTGTTCTTGGGGCATGCAGACAGGGAATTTGTTTTGTTCCCATTATCCTGGTTTTCCCGGCGCTGTGGGGATTAAACGGCATCCTGTATGCGCAGCCGGCAGCAGATGTTCTCTCCGCCATGACAGCCTTATTCATGGCTGTTCATTTGAATAGGGATATAGGAAAGAATGATCTCTCGGAATCTTGAGTGATCATGCCAGCAAAACTCTGGCATTGAACTT